>JBIPNX010000477.1:0-4895 GCA_044378145.1 Flavobacteriales bacterium
TCTACAAACTTTTCGCCGCCCGTTTTGGAACCACACCACGGCGCTACCGCATGCAGGCGCGACTCATTGTCGGCCGAAATTCGCCCGAGAAAAAAGGTCAGCGCATGAAAGGGCTTTGAGAAACTGCCCATCTACCTTGCGCTGCGGGGCCATTCGAGTTCGGCGTGCTGGGCGCGGAGGGTTTCGCAGAGGGTTTTGGCGGGGACATCGCGCAGAGTGAGTGACAATTCCTTGGCGAGGGCGCTGGCGACACCGGCAGCGTGACCGAGGGCCATCATTGTGCGGGAGAGTCGACAGCTCGAGGCGGCGATGGAACTGAAGCTTGCGCCGCGGCAGGCGACGAGGAGGTTGTCAATTCCCTTCGGCAGGAGGCAGCGGTAGGGGACGCCGTAGGGTTCGCGTAATTCGACGCATCCGCCACCCTCGCCATGGCGATCCATTGCATGGTCCGCGAGCGTGATGATGTCGGGGTCGGTTTGGCGGCTGATGCCTTTGAGAATGTCGTTTTCAGTGAGGATGTATTCACCGACGACTCGCGCGGTTTCACGCACGCCGAGGCTCGGGGCTATCCATGAGATCGTGTAACGCTGGAACTCGGGGAAATCGGGACGCGTTTGGAGGTAATGCCAATGGGCGAGCACACGGCGACGGCACTCGGCATAAGCAGCGGGATATCCGAGACGCAGAAATTCTTCGCCCTGCATGGTGGGCAGCATGTTGATGTTGAGGTCGCCGTTGGCGTAGCCGGAATTCAACGATGCGGGAAAACGGGCCTGCCACCAGCATTCGGATGGAACATCTGCCGGTAAGGGATCGATCGCAGCGTGGTCACGCGGCGTGATGCGGTAGATGAGGGTTACGGCGTTGATCTTGGAGGAAGCTTGTTCGGGGGCATCTGGCTCGCCAAAGGTTTCGCGCCCTTCCTGACCGCGCATCAACTCGCAACCGGCGGCTTGGCAAAGTTTCGCATCGGCGGTGCTGTCGACAAAGAACGAGGCTTTAACCACATCGCCATCGTCGAGAATGAGACTCTCGATGCGGCCATCCTTCACCAGCACCTCGCGGAACGCAGCGTTGGTGCGGATCGTGCAATTTCCTGTTTCGGCGAGCATCTCGCCCACCACGCGCGAGTAGGCCTCGGGCTCGAAGACGATGGAGCGGAATGTAGATGAGGGTCCGAATTTTTCTTCGGGCGAAAGTGCCTTGAGCGAGTGACGCTGCAAGGAGTCCGCATAGGTTGCCGCAGGGTCAGGCAAAGCCTCCCCGCCCGGGTAGACCGGTTCGCCTGGCTGTGGCACGACGCAGTGGCGGGCCATGCGAACAACAGCCACCGCGTTGGGAATCTTTTGCAGGCGCTGGAAGATCTCGAAAGGAAAAGCCGTGCCGCCGACACCTGGCTCCCAGTTATGCACCCCGCCACGAACGGCATTGCCGCCGAGCGAGGCGGATTTTTCAATCAGCAGGACGGAAAGACCCATGCGCGCGGCAGCCAGCGCGGCGCCGATGCCCCCGCTTCCCGCGCCGACGACGCAGAGATCATATTCAGGTTCGCTCATCTTGGATTGGATCATGATGGAATTTCAAAATTGGCTGAGCGTTTTCGCGCGGGATCGTAAAAATGGGGCGGCAGTTCGCGCACGGCTAGGAGCATCGAAGTTTCAGGCCAAGTGCTCATTTGGGCGGTATGGCCATTCGGCTCCAGGCCATCCATGGTCATGAGGCGCTCGGAGATGCTGCCCGGGGGAATCTCTCCCCAGATTTCCTCCTGCCCCTTTTGGACAATCATCTGAGGGATGCATTGAGTGATGTCTTCGAGCACCCGGAGGTATCGTTCCTCGCCGGTGATTTCATACAAAGCGAGCAGTGCTTCTCCCGAAGCCGTGCAGATGCCAGGTGCGCCGTGTTGGTTTTGGGTGTTCGCAAAAACCGCGCCTCGCGCTTGGATGCCAAGTCGGGCGAGCGGCGTTCCTTCTGGCAGGATGGCGTCATAACTGAGCACCCAGGTGCAGAAAAGATCGGCGACTTCGCGAGCCCATGCGAGATGTTGTGGACTTTTAGTGGCGGCATACAAATGAACCAAGCCGGCAAGGAGGGCATAGTTGCTCTCACTATCGGCCGCTGTGAGTGCGTCGCCGACACCGCCGCAGGTGATCCCTCTCGCCAGGAAATGTTGGCAATAATAGCTGGCCAGTTTTTCGGCGACTTCAAGGTAACGCGCTTCGCGGAACCATGCCGCGCCGCGGACCAGCGGTTCGATGCCGAAGGCGCCGCAGGTGCTGTCGCCCCACTGCACATCGCCGGTTATCAAATCGATGTTGTAGCCGAGATGCCCGAAGCGTTCGAAGGTGCGACAGGCGGCATCGAGGTTGCTGCACGCTGCTGCTTCCCAATGCGGCTGAATCTTTTCTCCCTGACTCTGCAAATGCGATAGGCACTTGAGCACATCGCGCGCGCATTCCAGGGGTCGCCGAACTAGGGAAAATGTGCGGCAGTTCGGTCGGCGGAATCCAACACTGAACCACTTCTCGCCATCATGACCGCCATGAAAATATCCGCTTGGTGAAAGAGCATCGCGACAGAACACATCGAGCATGCGCAGCGCGCGTTGCCGGGAAACAGGATTCTCCGATCCGATCATCGAAACGATCGTTACACCTCCGCTCACCCACCCCGTCTGCACGGCATAGCGTGCGTTTGGGTTGATCCCCGAACGATAGAAACCGTTTTTCTCATCCCAGTTGTATGCATTGAACTTTTCCTCGATGAGAGCGGCGCTCTGCGGAAACGAGAGTGATGGGCGCCGGGGTTCCTTGCCACGATGCTCATGGCCGTATTCAGCAACACGGGTCACGAACTCCGGGATGGACGCCGCGCCCACGCGGATGAGCTTCACCTGCCCCTTCACCGTTTGGCCAGGCACCAGATCCATGCCCATTTCGTTGGTATCGATCCAATTGCAGAAGCGATAGCGCCGCGTCCGCCTTACCGGCAGGCAGATTTCGACCGTCACGCCTTCTCCCGGAATCGTGACAAGGTTGACGCCCGTCACGCCCCAGACTCCGTAAACTTCGATGCCAACGAGGAATCCTACCTTTTGTATGGGATCAAAAATTCCGACGACCGGCATGCTGAACGCATTCGCTGCAAACACCGCCCGGTAATTCGTGTCGAGAGTCAGGCGCGGAATGTCAACTTGCAGCAAGGGGCCGTTGGCATTCACACCTTCCGTAGGCGCCTCGGGGCAGTAGGTCTGCTTTGAGACCAGAATCCGGTTGCCATCATACATTGCACCTGGCGCGATCACATAGCTCCCTGCATCCAGTCCGAGATGCAAGGGTTGGATCAACTGGATGTTCTTCAGCGGGATCCTTGATTCGATCTGAAAGCAGATTTCCGCCGTGTCGTTCGAGTCGCACCGGGAATGGCGAACGCTCAAGTCTCCTTTGAGACCACAAAGCATCGAGGCACCCCCATGATCGGGTGTTCTGTCCAACGTCACCTCCTGCTGATTCGCGTCACGGACGCGAGGCTGACCGATGCGGGTTTCAACCATGGATCGTAAGTCTGGCAGGATCACCACGCTTCGCGGTAGAGGTTGATGACATCCGGTGCGGTCGGCACGACCGGGTTGTTAGCGGGGCTGCCAGAGGCGAGGGCGTCGGAGGCCATTTTTTCCAATGCCGCTTCGAAAACTTCGAGCGTGGCGCCTTTGAAATCGCGGATGCGTGGGACTTCGAGGCGGGCGTTGAGTTTTTCGAGGCCCTCGACGAGCGAGGCGGCGGCTGATGCATCGGAGGCGTTGGCGGCACAGAGGCCCATCGTCCGGGCGACGGTGGCGTAGCGGACCTCGGCACCGGCGAGCGAAAAGCGGGTCACTGCCGGCAAGAGCATGGCGTTGGAAAGGCCGTGCGGGATATGGAAAAGCAGGCCGAGGGGTCGGCTCATGCCATGCACGAGACAGACGCTGCTGTTGGCGAAAGCCATGCCGCCTTGCGTGGCGGAGAGCATCATTCCTTCGCGCGCGGCGAGGTTTCCCGGTTCTTCCCATGCCTTCACAAGATGTGTGGCAGCAAGGCGGATGCAGGAAAGCGCGATCGGGTCGATCATCTCACTGGCCTTGCGCGAGACATAGGCTTCGATGCCATGCGTGAGCGTGTCCACACCGACATGGGCGGTGAGCGGTGCGGGCATGGAAAGCGTGAGTTCGTAATCAACCAGCGCGACGACAGGCAAGAGGTGCTGGTCGAGGATCATCATTTTTACATCCCGCTCGGTGTCGGTGATGACAGCCACCTTGGTCACTTCGCTTCCAGTGCCGGCCGTTGTGGGGATGGCGAGCAGCGGAGCTCCTGCCTTGGGAATCTTGTGGTAGCCCATGTAATCGGCAAGAGGCTCGGGGTTGGTCGTGAGGATCGAGATCGCCTTGCCTGCGTCAAGCGGACTGCCACCGCCAATGGCGACCACTGCCTCTGCACCGCTGCTGCGGTAGAGGGCGAGTCCGTCTCGGACATTTTGCACGGTGGGATCGGGCTGAACGCCATCGAAGACTGCGATCTCCACGCCGCCTTCCTGTAGTGGCGCAAGGAGCCTTGCGACCACGCCGGACTTCACCATGAAGGCATCGGTAACCACGAGGACACGCTTCGCGCCGAGGCGGCGAAGTTGCGGCAGGAGTTCAGCGGAAGCTCCACCTCCGATGATGACGCTGGATGGAATGTTGAATGAGGAAGCCATGGTTACCACCCTTGGGAGCGGACATAGTTTTTGTCCCAGCGCGAGAGCACGCACTTCTGGCGGGTGTAGAACATCACACCCTCGATGCCCTGCACATGGAGGTCGCCGAAGAAGCTGCGGTTCCATCCCGAGAACGAGAAGAGCGCCATGGGAGCGGGAAC
>JBIPNX010000203.1:0-4861 GCA_044378145.1 Flavobacteriales bacterium
ATCGGCCCCATGTGCTAACTACGATTTAGATATGCAGCTATTGGTGCTTAACAATGGCTTGGGAGATATTACCGGTACCATTGGCAACTCGGGTGAGATTTACAAAGTATCGAAAGACGGTGCCCCGTTAGTTAACGGCCACGTATTCCTTGTAGGCGCTGATGATAATCTTGTGTATGGTTTTGATTTGACCAACGATAATGGCCAGTTCCATTTTGCAGGTGTACCTGATGGTACCTATAACATTATGGTAGATGTTCCGGGATTGTTGATGGATGCTATACGCACCATTACCGTAAGCCCAAGCAACCGCATATTTACCAACCAAAGCTACATTGTAGGTGCTAACAAAATTATCATTTCAGATACCCCGCTTCCGGTTGTAGAAAACCCTATAGTAACAGGTTTAAAAATTCAACCAAACCCTACAGAAGGGCCGTTTAGCACAACATTCACTTTAAAGAACAATGCGTATGTAACACTTGATGTGTACAACTCAATGGGCCAAAAAGTGGTGAGTGTATTTAGTGGCAATCTTAATGCAGGCTTCCAACAAATAAACGGTAGCCTTGCCGGCCTAAGCGATGGTATTTACTACCTGCGCCTGGTAACCAACAGCGCCGATACTATTGTACGCAAGATTACCAAGACAGAGGTGTATTAAGCTTTTAACGAGGATAAAACCTTATTGATAACCTCGGGCTCGTAGCCTTTAGAATATGCAAACCGCATTAATTTAGCCCTGGCTTTTGCCGGGGCTTCGCCTTTTAGCTCTCTTGCTTTTTTCTCCAGTAGCTTTTTCAGGGTTGATTGATAGTCGCGCTCGTCTATTTCTTTCAGCGCCTTTTCCACCTGCTTTTTATCAATGCCTTTAAAGTTAAGTTCAGCCTTAATTTTAAGCCTCCCCCATTTGTTTACATTGAATTTACCGCGTACAAACGATGCCGCGAAACGGCTCTCGTCGATATATTTTTCGGCAATAAGTTTGGCTACAATTTTCTCTTTCTGAACATCAGTCGCACCCAACGTGCGCAGCTTATCGGTAACCTCTGCAACCGTACGCTCACGATAGGCACAATAGGCCGCAGCCTTTTGCAATAACTCTAAATCAGAATGAAGGGACATACTACAATGCCTTAATCTCAGCCATTACAAAGTCGCCCAGCTCTTTTACATACGCCGCAGAAAAGTCGAAACGGATGCCGGCAGTTTCATACAACTCAGGCAGCGGACGGGTATAGCCCAGTTTAAGCGCTGCTTTGTATTGCTCTAATGTTTTAGCGGGGTTGCTTTTATAGTTGCGCCAGATAGCGATAGCTCCAAGTTGCGCAATACCATATTCAATATAATAGAAAGGCACCTCGTATAAATGCAGTTGCTTTTGCCATTGGTTGGCAAGCCCATCTTGGTGGCCCGACCAATCCAGTACATTGCTACCAAACTCGGCGCACAGGCTCAGCCAGTATGCATCGCGTTGCTCGTTGGTATGGGTTGGGTTTTCGTAAATCCAGTGTTGAAATTTGTCAATCTGTGCTATCCATGGCAGGGCAGATATTGCTTTCTCCAACTGGTATTTTTTGGCGCGTATAAAATCTTCGGGGTTGGTGAAGATAACATCCCAATGCTCCATGCTGATAAGCTCCATGGCCATAGAAGCTATCTCTGCAATTTCAGATGGGGTAGATTTAAAATCGGTAAGTTCTAAATCTTTAGATAAGAACGAGTGGATAGCATGGCCGCCCTCATGTACAATAGTTACCAAATCGCGCATTGAGTTAGCCGAATTCATAAAAATAAACGGCACATTAGATTGGTACAATGGGTAGTTAAACCCGCCCGGGGCTTTGCCCTTGCGCGACTCTAAATCTAAATGCCCCATGGTTTTCATGGTATCTAAACACTGCCCAAAAAACGGGTCTATGGTATTGAAACAGGCTATGGCTTTATCAAGTAATTCAGCCGTAGTATCGCTGGGTTTAAGCGGAGCTTTACCTTCGGTATCTACTTCAGTATCCCACGGCTTTAAGGTATCGTAACCCAATGCAAGCCTGCGGTTTTCGTCAATAGCATCGCACACCGGTTTTATGTATTCCTTAACCGATTGGTGAAAATCGTGGCAATCATCAACCGTATAGTCAAAGCGGCCCATGGCGGCAAACATATAATCGCGGAAGTTGCTAAAGCCTGCATTTAACGCTACTTTATGACGTAGTTCAATCAGTTTGTTGAACAGTTCATTAAGCACATCCTTATCGGCTAAGCGACGCGTTTTAATGCGCACATAAACATCTTCGCGCTTGCTTCGGTCGGTATCTTTAAAAAAGTTTGAAGCCTGCGGCATGGTGTATTCCTTGCCATCAACCTCAATAACCATGCTGCCTGTTATAATACCATACTCATGTTGGGTACTTTCAATCTCGGTATACAATGGTATGTTCTCTTCACGGAATATCTCCAATTGCTTTTTTACACCGCGCACCAACACCTCGTACTTATGGGCATCTAACTGCTCTAAATAGGGCGATGAGATTAGCTTCTGGTTTAGCTTATCGTCATACGGGGCAACCTTAGGCTGAACCTCTGTAATAAAAAACTGGAAGCTTTCGGCCAGGGCTTTATCCTCTGTATTGCAGTTGGTTTTAATATATCGCCAGCCCATATCTTCCTCTAAAAAGGCTTCGAGTTCGCTGCGGTCGGCCATCCATTGCTCCAGTTCAGCCACCGAATTAATCTCACGGTTGGCTAAATCAACGTAGTAGGACTCAATGGTTTCCCAACCGGTAATTTCAATAGTAGAAGGTAAAAACGATTTAGTATTTAGTGCGGTGTTGCTATTCATTGCTCTGTGTAAACGATAAAATTAAACATTAGTACCCACATGCTGCTTACGCTTTGCCAAATATTCTTCTATTTCAATAAGGGAGAAACAATTGAATGTTTGATTAGGTTGTAAATACCCTTTGCGGGCAGCACATACACCGTAGTATGTATCGTGGTAGCCTTCTTTAGCGTGTGCATCGGGGTTGATGGATATCATCACCCCTTTATCGGTAGCATATTTAATCCAACGCCAGTCCATATCCAGACGGTTAGGGTTGGCATTAAGTTCTATTACCACGCCATGCTTGGCGCAGGCATCAATAATAGCCTCATGGTTTACAGGGTAGCCCGGGCGCGATAATAATAACCTACCGGTAGGGTGGCCTAATATTGTGGTATGCGGATTTTCAATTGCTTTAATAAGGCGGGCCGTAGCTTGCTCCGCACTCATTTTAAAACCCTGGTGGATAGATGCCACTACAAAGTCGAAGCTGCTTAGCACCTCATCGGTATAATCTAAAGAGCCATCGCCCAATATATCCGACTCTATGCCTTTTAATATTTTGAACGGGGCCAACTCGGCATTCAGCTTATCAATCTCGGCATGTTGTTCTATAATACGTTCGGGTTTTAAGCCGCCTGCATACACAGCCGTTTGCGAGTGGTCGCATATGCCAAGATATTCCCAGCCCTGCTCTTTACAATACACTGCCATATCGCGCAGGCTGTGCAAGCCATCGCTATAGGTACTGTGGTTGTGTAGCATGCCTTTAATGTCATCATACTCCAACAACTCTTCCGATACTTCTATGGTTGCAGCCAACTCAACCTCGTCCCTGCCCTCGCGTAATTCGGGTGCTATATAATTAAGCCCGCGGCTTTCGTAAATCTCTTCTTCTGTTTCAATGGTCTCTTCGCCCGTGTAGCCTACTAAGTTTATATGATGGGCGCTGCCGGTAGTAACCCACCAGCGGTAGGTAAATTCTTCAATAGGTGCTAAGTGTATCTTGCAATTATAAGCCTGGTTTAGTTTAAAGGTTATTGCATCGCCATCGCTTTCAACAAACATAACCCCTTCGGTAGCGCTTAATAATGCAACCAATATATCTTCGGCAGAGTCTTCGGCAATCCATTCTATTACATCTACCACTTCCATTTTGCGGCGCACCTCGCCGGTAACCTCTACCCTTCTGCCTTCTAACGCAATACTAAAAGCATCTAAAAAGGTATTGGCAATGGCTTCGGCCTTATAATACTTAAGCCTTCCTACATTGGCCTGCCTGAATTCAATAGACTTTACAACCTCAGCCTGAGTCTTCTCTCCAAAGCCTTTAAGCTTAGCCAGGCGGTTTTCGTGGCAGGCGTATAATAACTCGCCTACTGTTTCAATCTCCAGCTCCTGCCATATCAGTCTTACCTTTTTTGCGCCAATGCCTTTTATGCTTAGCATCTCTACCACACCTGCGGGCACTTGTTCCAATAAAGCATCCAACTCTGCTATGCTACCGGTTTGCTTTATCTCGCGTATCTTGGTAAGTATACCCGCACCTATACCTTGAATGCTGTCAATCTCCGCTTCGGGCAACGCAAATATATCCGCCGGCCATTTAGACAACTTAAACGCTGCCGATTGATAAGCCTTGGCCTTAAAATCGTTCCCTCCGGTAAGTTCTATTAAATCTGCCAGCAGTTTAAACCGTGCGGCAAGCTCTTTATTATCCATATATACTATAATGCCTGTTATAAAAATAGGGCAATTTGGGTTGTTTATGAATTAAGGCTGCAAAAATGGGCATAAATACTGCATTTTTTGCCCCTCACTTTTTCAAAAAACTGATTTTTAGCTCATACCATTGGTAAACACCCATGTAAGTTTTATGTAGTGTAGTTGGGTGCTAACCTAGTTGCCCGACCCTGTTTTTGGGAGGCACCTTACATCAAACCATGTAAGATTTTATTTTTTGTATTATCTCTGAAAGCCCTTATTTAACAAGCATCTCAGCATTTTGTGCTGCAGGGTGATTCTGGCAAAAGTCGGTTT
>JBIPNX010000204.1:0-4813 GCA_044378145.1 Flavobacteriales bacterium
ACGGGCTGGTTTTTTACCACCTGCAGATTCAACCAAAGCATTGATAGCAACCAGCTGACGTTTGATAGCTTCGTGGCCAAAGGCAATAGCCGACATCATATCAGCTTCTGCAACTTCTTTCATTTCGCCTTCAATCATTACAACGTTCTCCATTGTAGCGGCAACCATCATATCAATATCGGCCTGCTCAATCTGTTCCATGGTTGGGTTTAACACCAACTCGCCGTTAATGCGGCAAACACGTACTTCAGAAATAGGGCCTTTAAAAGGAATATCAGAAAGGGCTAATGCTGCCGATGCTGCTAAACAAGCATACGTATCAGGCAATACACCAGGTTCTGCCGAGATTAGGTTGATAACAACCTGTGTGTCGGCATGGTAATCTTCAGGAAATAATGGACGAAGGGCACGGTCAACTAAACGGCAAATAAGAATTTCGTAGTCTGACGGGCGAGCCTCACGTTTAAAAAAGCCACCCGGGAAAACACCGGCGGCTGCGTACTTTTCTTTATATTCAACGGTTAAGGGCATAAAATCGGCCCCCGGAACCGGGTCTTGGTTAGATACAACGGCGGCCAACAACATGGTGTTGCCTATGCGTACTACTACCGAGCCGTCGGCTTGCTTAGCCAGTTTACCTGTTTCAAGGGTAACTGTACGGCCATCGCCCAAATCGAACGATTGAGTAATTGCTGTTTTAGACATAGTCTGGATTGGTTAAAATACTTTAAATGAAAAACGAAAAGAGGCAATTTGTATTGCCTCTTTTCGCTTGGTGAATTATTTACGGATACCCAGGGTTTTGATAATTGCCCTGTAGCGCTCAATGTCACTGTTTTTCAGGTAGTCTAACAAGCGGCGGCGTTTACCTACCAGGTTGATTAGAGACCTTTGGGTGTTAAAGTCCTTACGGTTAGCTTTTAAGTGCTCTGTAAGGTGGTTAATACGGTGTGTAAAAAGGGCAATCTGGCCTTCTGAAGAACCTGTGTTGGTTTCAGTTTCACCGTGTAGTTTAAAAATTTCTTTTTTTACTTCGCTTGTCAAGTACATCTTTATTCCAATAAAATGTTTTTTCTACTTCTTTATTAAGGAGTGCAAAGATAGAGAAATTTTATTAACAACAAACCAACGGGTAGCTTTTTTATTTTTAGTGTTGATTATCAAACACTTACATACTAATTGAGGGGTCGGTTTGGGGTTATTAACTGTTTTACCTCCTCTGCCCATCGTAAGGTAGGAGGGGTTGAGTTATGGCTAAAAATCCCTCCCCTCTGACTTTCGTCAGAGGTACTCCCTTTATTTAAAGGGAGAATAATCTGATTAAAGCCAACGCCTAGTCGGCTTAAAAAAAATAAAGCCGCACATGCTTTTCGCATTGCGGCTCTATAATTAAGCATAGACAATCTCGGTTATATCTTATCTATGAGTTTCTTAATTTCTTCTTTGCCTTTGCCTACTTTTTGTTGGATTTTACCCCACATCTCGTCGGCCTGGCCTTCTTCGTACAATAAATCATCGTCTGTTAGCGACGCGAATGCTTTTTTCAATTTTCCTTTAAGCTCGTTAAAGTTTCCTTTTACTTCATTTGTTGGCATGTTTTCTATTTTTTTAAGTGATTAAACAGGGTTACACATTTTTAGCGCCCCCGCGTATTAAGCGTAGCAATACCGCTATAATTGCAATTACAAGTAGTATATGAATAAGGCCGCCGGCATGGTAACCTAAAAAGCCTATAGCCCATCCTATTATTAGGATTACAGCTATGATATAAAGCAAATTTCCCATGATTTTTAATTGTTTAAGTTATGTTTATGATTGATAGTTAAAATCTAAGTCCGAGTGTAACCTGTCCCCAAAAGTTTTTATAACTGGGGGCCTGGCTTTCGGTACTACTATTTGTGGTGTTTTTTTGCAAATCGCAACCTACACGGCCCGACAGTAGTATTTTCAATATCCAAACATCAACACCCCCAACTAAGCCTACATTGGCTTTGCGCAGGGTTTGATTTTTAAATTGTTGTTCAATTATTATCCTATCCCCATCAGACTCATACGCATCTTTTTGCGACAGCAGGAATGATATTTGTGGACCCGCTACAATAGCCAAATGCGGTATGGGTTTTACCTGAAAAAGTACAGGAAAATCTAAGTTGTTGGTAGTACGTTTAAAGGTATAGGCCTGGCCATCTAACACTCCCTGGGCATTAGTACCTTTTTGCGAAAAAAGCGCCTCGGGCTGTATACCAAAGTATTTGCCAATAGGTACAGAAATAAAGCCACCACCTACAAAACCGGTGCGGTTTTTAGGGCTAAAATCGGGCCCTGAACTACCGTATGCATTGGCCATGTTTATACCGGCTTTTACACCAAAGTGAAGCTTATCTCGGTCGTCGCCCAATTGTGCATTGGCTATAACCGTTGTGGCCAGTAGCAACAGTGTTATGTGTATCCTATTCATGGCTATTGTTTTAATTTTAATCCAAGCCTGTTGCCTGGTCTTCTTCAAGGTCTTCGTGGTTATCTCCCCCTAAGCTGTAGTAGTTATTCTCTTCATCTTCGCGGCCTATATCTTCATCAGAGTCATCAAGTTCAGCGCCGGGTATGTCTAAATCACTGGCACCAAATTCGCCTTCAGGGTTGCGCTCATTCCATTCATTAGGCACTTCTCCCTTTTTAATCACCGAGTTATCGTCAGGATTTATGGTATTGTCCCTTTTTTCGTTCTCGTAGATGTCTTCGCTCTTAGGGTAGGGCTGGTAACCTGGAAACTCTTTTTCCGGGTTTTTATCGTCTTTTTTTTCGCTTTCGGTATTCATAACAATGGTTTTTAAGTTGTCAGAAAAAAAATACTTTTCTAAAGAGGGCTGCCATAACATAACAGCCCCAATTAGCGTTTTTGTATTAAAACCTAAAGCCTCCGGTAACTTGCCCCCAAACGGTTTTATACCGTGGGGTGTCTGATGTGCCGTCGCCGTGGTTGTTTTGTAAATCCCACGCAACACGGCCACCCAGTACAAAGCGGTTTATGTTAATGTCTATACCTGCCGCAAGGCCAAATATATTTTTGCGAATGTTATCGTTGCTAAAATCTTCCTGGTCTTCGCCGCTTAAACCACCCGCTTCAAAACGATCTGTCTGGCTAAGCAAAAAAGAGTATTGCGGGCCAAATAGCAGTGTGGTGTAGGGAACAGGCTTAAACTGCAGGTATATTGGTATATCTAACGAGTTTGTAGTGCGGGTAAAACTGTAGTTAGTACCTAAAAAACTACCGTTGCCTTTAAACCCTTTTTGCGAGAATAGTACCTCGGGTTGCACACCAAAGTACATACCTATGGGTATTGAAACAAAACCGCCACCTACAAAGCCTACTTTAGAGCTGGCTTCAAATTGTTGGTCGTCTGAGTCGTAAATATTAGAAATATTAATACCCGCCTTACCACCAAAATGTAGTTGCTCGCGGTCGTCCTGGGCCTGCAAAGGTGCCGCTAAGGCTACCAATGCACCGGCTATTATCAGTGCTTTTATCATAGTTATATTTGCTTTAGTTTATGCGCTGGTATTAGCTAAGCGCAATGCTTTTAAGGTCTTTGCCAAGGCTTTTTAAATCGCCGGTAAACTCGCGTTTAAATTCAACCCATTGGTCTTTGCCTTCTTCTTTAAAAGCGGTCATTCGTTTTTTTAACTCTTTACTGCGTTTCTCGGCATCAGCCAACACATCGTGGTATTTATCTTTAACCTCAGCGCCTGCTTCGGCAAGTTTGCCTTTCAATTCAGCAAGGGTTTTATCGTATGCGCGCATTTCTATGCCGGCCGATTTTTTATACTTCATGTATTCTTTACGAACGCGTGCGGCGGCATCTTTAGTCAGTTCTGTTGCGGCTGCTCCTGCCCTTTTAGCTGCGCGGCCTGCGGTAGATGCTTGCCCCGATGGTTTACGCACCGGTGCTTTTTTGCCACCTTCTTTATCTTGAGCTGCCGAGGGCCTTAATGCCCTGTAGGCTATGCCTGCCAACAACGCTGTTGAGGCTATGGCTAAAACGGGTACTTTCATATTACGTAATTGCTTTACAGTTAATATTCCTTGTCCAAGTTGGATTAATGATGTTGCTATACTGTTTATGCTAGTCATGGTTTCCGGGTTTTTAAGGGTTTACTTTTTATTGTTTTTAAACAAATCAGAAATGCTTTCGGCTAAACCGTCCATATCGTTTTCAAACTCACGTTTAAAGTTGTCCCAATTGCTGTCTTTTTGGGTTTTCTCTAATTTGGTTTTCATGTCGTTATTTTTCTTTTCAAGCTCGTCGGCCCTCTTTTTAGCGTTGTCTCTTACCTGTTTGTCTTTAATCGATACTACTTCTTTACGGTAGTCAGCTATTCTTATATCGTTTTTGCTGATTTTAATCATCCATTCGGCCTTGTATTTTGCATACTCACCAACAGTATCTTGTTTTGCATCTGCAAGGTCTTGTTTGGCATCAGACAAGTCTTCACGGGCATCTTCTACTTTCTCGTTTGCTTTGTCTACTTTCTTTTCGGGCGAGCCACAAGCGGTAAATAATACCCCTGTTGCAAATACTGTAATGGCTACTACTGTTGTTGCGATTTTCATAATGTGTGTTTGTTGGTGTGTTTAAAACGTTAATGCTTTAGTAATACCTTAAAAAAATTCTCTTTGTTTAAGCCATTGTATTTTATTTGACTAAAACCTTTGTTTTATGCTGCAAAATGTCGAAATAAAACGCCCAAATATCGAACAAATAATAGGCTAAAAATTATCAAACTGCTTACCTGCAAGCACTTATATATTTTGTTG
>JBIPNX010000205.1:0-4802 GCA_044378145.1 Flavobacteriales bacterium
TAGGCATCCATTTAGAAGGTACCGGTGTACCGGCCGAGAAATCGTCTATAACAATAAGGTAATCGTTGGTAGTGCTGATAAGGCGTTTTACAAGGTTGCGGCCTACAAAGCCCGCCCCGCCCGATACAAGGTGTAATTTCATGCGGTAAAGGTAATTAATTAGAGCCTCACCCCCAACCCCCTCTCCAAAAGAGAGGGGGCTTTTTTTAAGTCCTTCCCTATGGGGGTAAGGATTTAGGATGGGGGGCTATTACTTCATCAACGCATCCAAACTATCACCGCTAATGGCTATAACCGATGGCTTGGGGGTATTATCGCCGCCCAAAGGCCAGTTGCTGCTTAGCTTCTCATCGGTTGAATATTCACCCGGGTGCTGCACGCACAGGAATAATGTCTTATAGTCAGGGCTGAATTTAGGGCCTGTTAATTCGCTGTCTACCGGGCCCGAAACTACGCGGACTACCTTGCCTGCATCGGGGCCGCTAAAGGGCACATAAAACAGGCTGTTGTTGCCAAAGCCTTTATAGTTTTCATCGCCACTAATGGCTTTGCCGCTCATGTCTGATGTAAACCACAGGTTGCCTTTTTTATCAAACTCCATATTATCAGGACAGGCAAATCCCATCTCTTTTCCTCCGGCTAAAAACACCTCGTGTTTAAAGGTAAGCGAGTCGCGGGTGGGCTCTACTATTTTAAGGATAGAACCATGGTAATTACCCTTAGGTGTATTATTGGTTAAGGCAACAAATACGTTGCCGGTTAATGGGTCAATCTCAATATCCTCGGGCCTGTCAAGCTTAGTACCACCAACCAGTTCAGCCGCTTTGCGGGTGTGTATTAAAACCTCTGTCTGGTTTTTAAAATTCTTTTGTAAAACCTCTTGCTTGTTCCAGTCTAACGATACCCATTCGCCCTTCTCCATATTGGCAACATACAGTGTGCCCGTTTCTAATGAGTTAGGCTTGTCTGATATGAATTTGTACAGGCATTCGTCGTTATGGTCGTCGCCGGTATAGGCTACGCAGCGCCCGTCTTTCAAGGCTTCTACGGTGGCACACTCGTGTGCAAAACGCCCCATCGATATTAGCTTTTTGGCCTTGCCTGTAAACGGTTCTACTTCTACTACCCAACCGTAATGCCATGGGCTGTGGCTATAATATGCATCCCAACCCCATACGGTTTTCTTGTCGGTCATTTTGCCGTCCTGGTCCATCTCTCCCCAGCAGTCGTCATAGTTTTCTTCGCAGGTAAGCAGTGTGCCCCAGGGGGTAATACCGCCCGCACAGTTAGAGTTGGTACCTACCGCTTTGGTATAGCCGGCAATAGGTTCGGGCCATGCAAAAGGTATCTCGGTTAATCCTGTTAAACGGCGGTTAAGCGGGTCGTTGGGGACGTATTCCCACTTGCCTTTTTTCTTATCGTATTTAACCCTAACTAATGAGCCTCCTACTGAAAGTAGCTCGGTTTTTACCTGATCAAGGGTTTTAGGCTCAGTCGATTTTTTATTGTATTTGCTTACAAAACGCTCGCTGGTGTACTCGTGGTTTACCCACATAACACAATCGTGCTTGTTGCCCTTTATGGGGAACATAGCTAAGTAATCGTTATTAAAACCAAAGGTGTCGTTATCATTCAGCTTATCTCCCCACGATAGTACAACATCGTACTTCATACCTTCAACTAATACTACATCATCAGTATAAGTAGGAGGAAGGGGCTTAAAAGGAATCTCGCCATCAGGTGCATTCATCAGCATATCTAAGGCTGAATTGCCTGTTACACTAATAAACGGAGCCATAGTGGCGGCTAAAAGGCCGGTGCGGCCCATAAACTTTACAAAATCTCTACGTGATGACATGTACTATGAATTATTATTGTGGCAAAGTTATGCCATTAACGCATCTAATGCCCTACCGCTAATACCAATTACCGAGCATTTTGGTTTGCTATTGCCACCGCCGGGCCAGTTGCTTGTATACTTGCCATTTTTGCCCGATGTTTCGCCGGGGTGTTGCACACTAAGAAATAGAGTTTTAAAGTCGGGAGAAAAGGCTGGGCCTGTAAATTCACACTCCATAGGGCCTGATGCTACACGAAATGTTTTGCCTGCATTGGGGCCACTCATAGGAACATAAAACAAGCTGTTGTTGCCATAGCCGGTATAAATCGGGTCGCCGGTGTTAAGGGCTGTGCCGCTAATATCTGTTGTAAACCAAAGGTTGCCTTTTTTATCAAAGGCAATATTATCGGGCGATGAGAAGCCGGTTTCTTTGCCGCCCGTTAATAACACGCTGCTTTTAAATTTTAATGAGCCGCGCTCGTCTTCTGTTATGCGGACTATAGTGCCATGATAATTACCCTTAGGATTGTTGTTAGATAGGGTAATAAAAACATCGTTAGTAATAGGGTCAATTTCTATATCCTCGGGGCGGTCAAGCTTAGAGCCACCAACCAAATGCGCTGCTTTACGGCAATACAGTAAAACCTCTGTTTGCGATTTAAAATTCTGCTTTAAAATAGCTTGCTTTTCAATGTCTAATGTAACCCATTCGCCTTTGTCAAAATTGGCAACATATAACGTACCCTTTTCAATAGAGCCGGGCTTGTCTGATATAAATTTATATAAACATTCGTCATTAGCATCGTCGCCGGTATACACTACGCAACGCCCATCGTTAGCCAAGGCAGGTACGGCGGCCTCATGTGCAAAGCGCCCAAGCGAAACCATCTTTTTACTCTTTCCTGTAAAAGGATCAACCTCTACCACCCAACCATAGTGGAGTGGGCTGTATTTATTAAATTTTTCCCATTGCAGGTGGCCGGGTGTTATTACGCCTTTTTCATCCACATCGCCCCAAAAGCCATCAAAGCCTTCTTCGCAGGTTAGTAGCGTATTCCACGGTGTAACGCCACCGGCGCAGTTGCCCATAGTGCCTATAGCTATGTTACTACCGTCAATAGGCTCGTGCCAGGCAAATGGTATAGGGGTTTTGGCTGATATACGGCGGTTGTATTTATCGTTAACAACCTGCTCCCACTTATTGGTTAAAGGGTTTAGTTTTATGCGTACCAAAGCACCACCAACCGATAGCATTTCTGCCTCTACCTGCTCTTTTGTTTTTTCCGATTTACCATCATAATTGGCAACTAAATAAGGGTCGGTGCCTTCATGGTTTACCCATAATACCCCATCGGTATTGCTACCATTTATTGGAAAAAAGGCGGTATAGTCGTTGCCAAAACCAAAGGTTTCGGTGGCATTTATTTTATCGCCCCACGAAACTATTACATGGTAATTGAACCCATCAGGCAATACAACATCGTCTTTTATGGTAATGGGCAGCGGAGTAAAAGGCAGGTCGCCGTTACTGTTAAGCATAGCTGCGGTTGATGCCCCTGTTACTTTTATAAACGGAGCCATAGTGGCTGCCAAAAGGCCTGTACGGCCCATAAATTTTACAAAATCGCGGCGTGATGACATGGAATAGAAATGTTAGGGTATCAAAATACAAAGTTAGCTACACAATGCTTGCCAATGTTAAATCCTAATTATGAATTAGTAATTATTAATTATGAGGTAACATGCTCAGCAATAAAAGATTTGCAATAGTTCTTTATCTCATTGCGTACCTGCCTGAATACTGCTTTCACTTCTTCGGGTGTGCCTGTTGCTTTGGCCGGGTCGGTAAAGTTGTAGTGCAGCCTGTTCGTTTTACCGGGAAAGTATGGGCAACGCTCATTGGCATTATCGCATACGGTTATCACATAATCAAACGGTATATCAATGTATTCATCTACCAGGTTTGATGTATGGTGCGATATATCAATACCATCTTCGGCCATAATTTCTATGGCTTTTGGGTTTACCCCGTGGGCTTCAATACCTGCGCTGTAAATTACAGCTTTAGTACCGGCAAAGTGCTGCAGATAACCGTGGGCTATCTGGCTTCGGCAACTGTTGCCGGTACATAAAACTAAAATGTTCATCATACTAATTATGCATACTTTAGAATAATACCTATTTGGCCTGCGTGGTAAGCAGTGTGCGATAGTATTCTCGCCACGGCTTCCTGCTTTGTTTTTTTACCAAACTCTTTGGTTTCAATTATGGTTTCCCAGTCTTCATCGGTTTGGGCTTTTATAATTGCAGACAGTTCTGTTGCCGATTGAGTTATATAATCCATCAATTCAGCATGGTTTGTCCACTCACCGGTATCTTTTTGCGCTATTACTGTTTTAGCATGCACCTGCAGGGCTGTAGCTTTAAACACATTTTTGGCAAAAAGAAACTCAACGTCGCCAATATGCCTTAGCAAAAAGCCAATAGAATTACTGTCAGGGTGAAGCTTTTTAACCAAATCAGCCTCTGTAATTGCAGGCAATTGTTTGGTAAGCCGGGTGCGGGCTTCTACCCACATAGATAGGATTGATTCTGTTTTTGTCATCATTAGAATTTAGTTACAACAATCGGTTCCACAACATTCTTTGGCCTTTTCGGCATATACTGTTATGCTGAATATACCTACGTTGCTGGCTTTATACTCTGCAATTTCATCGGCAGTTAAGTAGTTTGCCAATATATCATCAGGAATAATAATTGCCTTTTCTTTTTGCAGGGTAATGTTGCTAAAGCCTGCGTCTTTTATCATACCTAAGTACTCATCTTTTTGCACCGCGCCCGATACACAACCGGCATACATTTCGGCAGCATGTTGCAGTTTTTCTGGCAAGGTACCAACCAATACAATGTCTGAAATGCTAAAGTGGCCTCCCGTTTTAAGTACCCTGAACATGTCTTTAAA
>JBIPNX010000206.1:0-4784 GCA_044378145.1 Flavobacteriales bacterium
AGCTGTTATGCACTACAAAAGTGCATTGTATATAAGGGCTTTACAAAAACAGATTTTGGGGTTTATCGGAATAGGTTATTCTAAATCATCGGGCATATAAGTATTTATTGCTTAATAAGTTTGGTGTAAAACACACCATCATTATTTTGGGCATACAATAGGTACATACCGTTGGCAAAGCCGTCTAAGTTAATGGTGTTGCCTTTGCCGCACATAACTGTTTTGCCTGCCATATCGGTTACACAATAATCAAGCGCATCGCTTTTACCGCCAATGTTTATAGTAACCATGTTGGTTGTAGGGTTAGGGTAAACGTTTAGTTTACCAATGCCGCCGGGGGTTTCAACAACAGAAGTAGGGTTGTAGCACGATGGAAACGCCTGTGCATTGTACCAGCTTGTTACACTATCAACATACGCGTTGTTTAACGCGAACGATGTGTTGGCACCGTTGGGGGCATCATCGTAATGAGAATAAATAATGGCATATTCAACACTTGTGGCACTGCCCGGCGGAAGATCCGATGGACCAGATGATATTAATAAGCGCCTATCACCCGGATTATTTCCTGCTGAAGTTTCTGTCCAACCCTGATTTGTATAGGGAATTCCAGAAAACAAGTAATGCGTTACCGGACCCGACCCATATCCATTTGTTCCATTATTTACAAAAGGGGTATTATCTTTAGTCCTGCATCGTAGATAACTATATATATGCGAACAGTTTTCTGGGTTGCCAATAATAGAAAAATCGTTGTTGTAATACACAAAGTTGGCGAACAGAATTTTTTCTCCAATCTCATCAATGGTGCCATCATGGTCGTTATCCTTGCCATCATTAGCTTCAGCTAATGGGCCGTCTAATTGCACATAGCTTTGCATTGGTGGGTTTAACCCATAACCATTAAGGCCATCATCGTTATTAAATCCATTGTAAATAAAGCCGGCATTGCGCAGAGTATCACAACCAACATAATCATCGTTAAACTTTCCTAAATCAGGGTCTTGCCACCAACCCACATAAAAATCTTCAAATGTAAAAGTACCTCTGTTATGTATTGTGTATTTATAAAACACAGTATTATTCAATGCCTCATTGTTACTATTTGGGTCAATATCATCGCATGCATAAGCATAGGCCATGCCATGTATTTCAGCACCTAATGGTTGGCAGCCAAACTCAGCATGTGGGCCGCCTGCATCATTAAAAATCCAGTACAGCATTTCATCGCCTGTTAGTTCAGGGTAATCACCCAACAGTGGCTCATAATCACCATTGCTATTTAAATCAACAAAAGGAGCTAAGTAATGGGCTTGATTGCCAGTGCCATTGCCGGGCCAGGTTAATATATCATTTGGAATAAGCTGGGGGTCGGTTTGGTAAACCTGTTGGAAGTATTGAATCATACTCTTATTAATTTTCCAAACCTTATTATACTGACTCATTACAGCCTGTGTAGTAGTAGCATTTGTTGTATCCAAAGGCCCTGGGAAATAGTCAACGCCTTGTTGACGATAAGTTACTGCCGCACTGCGCAAATAACCATTTTGATCTACCCCGCCCAGCCACAAACCGCCATATGCATTAATGCTTTTACAAGTGCCAATAGGTGATTCGTTTTGAGTAAATGGCTGCCCTTTTGAAAACAAATCGCCCCTAACCCTTACTGTTTGTTTTATGTTATTTATGTCTATTATTCCTATATCAATACTCTCCGCTAAGAGGGTACCCACAGTTGCAGATATAAAGGAGGTGTCCATTATCACACATAATTTATCTTTATACAAAAAGCAATCAAACCCATAGTTTGAGTATACCCCTTTTTCAGCTATTTGAGTCGCGTTGTAAGCAGATTGTCCAAAGTTTGAGCTAACAAAGTTATATTCGGTCTGAGGACCGGTTGGTAACGGATATTTTTTAAAATAATGGTTATCTAACCTAACTATCAAATTGCCAGTATTATCAACCATATACAGCTTTAAAGTATTACCATCAACCTTTGCATAAGAACAGGTTGGGTCTATGTCTTTTAATGATGTTAGTTGGCCATTTTGATAAAAATAAAACCCTGGGTAATAATTTATTGAATCGGTAAAATTTTTAGTTACTACCCAGCAACCATTACCGGGTGTTGACTTAACATATTCTATGTTATTTCTTTTTAATGCTGAATTTGTGCTGTCAAAATTTACCCATGTATTTCCATAATATATAGAAAAACCAATATCTGTTCCTACAGCAATATTTCCGTTGCCCAACAAATCAACCGCGGTAATGTTATTGCTTAGAATACCTGAGTTTGCTGTGGTAAACAAATCCCAACCCAAAAGGCTTTTTCTTGCAAGGCCTGCATCAGTCCCGGCATAAACAGTATTAGCCACTACTTTAACACAGGTTGCTTTATAGCTTGGTATTGGAGAGTTTTGGGGATTAAAACCTGCCCAAATATTATTCTCAAATTTAAATAAACCGCTATCTGTAGCAAGCCATAGTATGTTATTTGCAAAATCAATTCCATTGTCAAATGTATAAGGCAAGCCAACGCTATCGAGCCTGGTTATCGATAGCCCATTAAATTGATAAGGGCTTCCTTTTGCCGCTATAAAAACATGTCCGTTTGGAGCAGCAGCCATAGAGGCTATGCGTGTATGATATAATGACCAAGCAGGCACAGAAACCATGTAAGGCGATTGAGCTTTTGCAAAGCCCACAGAAAAAATAGTGATTATCAATAGTAAAGCTCTCATCATAGCTCGTATTATTTAGTTTACTGATACAAATGTGCATTGTATATAAAGGCTTTACAAAAACACATTTCGGGGTTTGTCGGAAATGAAACCCTCAATGCATCGTTCTGTTACACACATTTTTATCTTATAGTTTTTCACTTTTAACTACCTTAGTACCATGTTAGCCGAAGAAACACATACAGCACTGCGCAAAGCGCCTGCAAGCCTTGCCGAGTTTGCCAACAAGCAAATGCCTTTTGGTTTGTTTGAGGGTATTATTGCCGATGTTAATACCACACCTTGGCAGGCCCTGCGCCGCAACGGACGTAAAACATGGATATACGCAGGTGTGTTTAACGAGCGCTATTATACCGGCTTTGCCATTGCCGATGCAGGTTTGGTAGCTACTGCCTTTGCCTATGTTTTTGATGCACAGACACAGAAATATGTAGAAGAAAAAGCTACTGTGCCTTTTGGCTTTGCTGCTAACTTTGACCCTACCATCCAAAGCGAATGGCGCTTAAAAAACTTCGCCATAGTTTCTACCGGCACTGCTATGAAGCTTAGCTATAAAGGCAAGCGCATTAACCTGGAGATACAACTGGAGAACAACTTTAACCACGGCTTAACAACATTAACTCCCGCTGCCGGAAGGCCTTTTAACCATACGTACAAAGACATTCTAATGCCCGCGCAGGTAACAGCGACGGTTGATGGAGAAAGCATCAACTACGGTGGTAATATAGGCTCTATAGACTTTAGCAAAGGCTACCCGCCGCGCAATACTTTTTGGAACTGGGCTAGCATGGTAGGACAAACTACCAGCGGCGCACCAATTGGAATAAACCTGGTAGCCCACCATAACAACAGTTTAGAAAACTCATTATGGACAGAGGATGGCGCTATAGCTATATCGCAGTGCGTGTTTGAATACCAACAGCCGCTGGATAAAAACACCTGGGCTGTACGCAGTATTGATAGCATTATTGACCTAACCTTTACCCCGCTGGGTAAGCGTGCCGAGAACATAAACGCAATTTTTATGCTTAGCAAATTTGTACAGCCTTTTGGAGTATTTAAAGGCACTGTGCTTATAAACGGAACGCCGCAACCTGTTTCAGGCTACGGCGTTACCGAAGAGCATTTTGCTAAGTGGTAATAATACCAATCAGTTATTGATTTTCTAATTAGAATGGAAGGTCGTCTGTAGGGGCGCCGCTAAACTTCTCCCATCCTGCCTCTTGCTGAGGCTCGTATGGTGGCTGGTCTGCAGCGTGGCCCGGTGTGGCACGCTCTATACGCCATGCACGGATATCGGTATACCAACGCTCGTTATACTCGCGCGATTCAATATTGAATTGCACTTTAATTTCGTCGCCAATTTTTACGTTGCGTAAGCCGTCGGCTTTATCGCCCCAGGCAGAAATACACACCTTTTTAGGGTATTGGTCTGCTGTTTCAATTACAAACTCGCGCTTGGTCCATGTGCCATTTTTACCTTGTCCTGTCGTCTCGGGCAGTAGGGTAATCAGTTTTCCTGTGATCTCTAAGTTCATCGTTCTTGTTGTTTGATTGTTTGTACTGTATCTATGTTATCTATATTTGGTTTATTAGCATTGACCAGCTTAGCCTGGTATTGTTTTGTATTATATGTAATTCCAATATTACCTCCCAAATGCTCCGCCTCTGTTAAGGCATTGCTTTTTGTTTTTTGAAACCTCACGTTTACCGTTCCGTTTCCTAATTCGGCCAGCTCGCTGCCTTTTATGGTTACTGATGTTCCGTCAATCAACGGTTCATCAATGTAAACCCAATTGTTTTGGCTGTTGGTTACCTCTACCCGCAAATGTTCTCCGGGGGCAACAGGAGGTAACTTAAATGCAAAGGTATTAGTTTTCCCGGCATCTAACAACTCGGGCACATCATCTACCACACATTTTGTTACACCTATACTGTTAGTGAATGTTTTACCATCGTTATTGGTGTACTTAAAAGTGTACTCAGGCTTAAAACCTTTGCCCGAATAGCTGTAATGCGTGCCTCCGATAACACCCT
>JBIPNX010000207.1:0-4764 GCA_044378145.1 Flavobacteriales bacterium
AAGGTTAACCTAACGGCCGACTATCAACTAAACGGAGAAGCCATACTACAAGTTGCTGATAACAATACCAAAATGCTGTTTATCTGCTCTCCCAACAATCCAACAGGTAACGCCATTAATGCGGCAGAAGTAAAGGCATTGGTACAACATTTTGATGGGATTGTAGTGATTGATGAAGCCTATATCAATTACTCAAAGCAACCTTCGTTTATCAATCTGCTAACCAAATATCCTAATGTAGTTATCCTTCAAACCTTCTCTAAAGCATGGGGAATGGCAGCTTTGCGGGTAGGTATGGCCTTTGCCGGCGATACTGTCATCAAGTATTTTAATAAGGTAAAACCACCCTATAATGTTAACCTAAGCAGCCAACAGCAAGCTATTGAAGCACTTGATAATATTCAATGGGTAAACGAGCGTATTAAAGAAACGGTGAGCGAACGCCAGCGTTTGGTGGATGCTTTGCGCAAGCTTACCATCGTAAGTAAAATATACCCCAGCGATGCCAATTTTATTTTGGTTAAGGTGCTTGATGCTAAAGCTATTTACAACCATTTAGCACAGCAAGGTATTGTAGTACGCGACCGCAGCCGTGTGGAATTATGCGAAGGTTGCCTGCGTATAACCATTGGTACACCTGAAGAAAATAATGCACTAATACAAACATTAGCTAACTACTAAAATGAAAAAAGTACTGTTTATTGACCGTGACGGGACATTGATTTATGAAACGCCTGATGAGCAGATTGATGCTTTTAACAAGCTGCAATTTTTGCCCGGTGTATTTAAAAATATGGGATTGATTGCCAAGAATACCGACTACATACTCACAATGGTTACCAATCAGGATGGTTTGGGAACAGAGCGTTTTCCGGAAGACACCTTTTGGCCGGTACATACGTTTATTCAGCAGGCATTTAAAAACGAGGGTGTGGAATTTGCTACAGAGCATATAGACAGAACCTTTCCGCATGAGAATGCACCTACGCGAAAACCCCGCACGGGTATGTTAACACAGTACTTAAACGGTGAGTATGATTTGGCTAATTCGTTTGTAATTGGCGATAGGCTGACCGATGTAGAACTGGCTAAAAATTTGGGTTGCAAAGCCATTTTTATCGACCATGGTCACAACATGGGCTTTGCTGAAGTGGCTAACAAAGTGGAAGAATTGAAACAATACATTGCGCTTAGCACCAATAGCTGGGATGAGATTTATGCTTTTCTGCGTAAAGAAAACCGCACTGCAACAGTTACACGTAAAACCAATGAAACAAATATTACTGTTACCATTGATTTAGATGGGAATGGCAAAGCGGCTATTGAGACTGGTTTGAACTTCTTCAATCATATGCTGGAGCAGATTGCCCGCCACTCTGGTATCGACCTAACCATAGTTGGTAAAGGCGATTTACATATCGATGAGCATCACACCATTGAAGATACGGCTATCACATTAGGCGAGGCGTTTATGAAAGCTTTGGGCGATAAAAAAGGCATTGAGCGTTATGGTTTTTGCCTGCCTATGGATGATGCGTTGGCGCAAGTAGCGATTGATTTTGGGGGGCGCAACTGGATTGAATGGCAGGCCGAATTTAAGCGCGAAAAAGTGGGCGATGTACCTACGGAAATGTTCTTCCACTTCTTTAAATCGTTTAGCGATGCCACTAAGTGTAACCTGAATATTAAAGCGGAAGGCGACAACGAACACCACAAGATTGAAGCCATATTTAAGGCATTTGCCAAGGCTATTAAAATGGCCATCAAGAAGGATTATAACAGCAACGTATTGCCCAGCACTAAAGGTACTTTGTAATGAAAGTAGTAATAATAAATTACGGGGCAGGCAATACACAATCAGTGCGGTATGCGTTTGAGAGGTTGGGAATAACTCCAATTTTAAGCGATGATATTGCCGAAATTTTAACTGCCGACAAAGTGATTTTTCCGGGTGTTGGACATGCAAAAGCCGCGATGGAAGTGTTGCAGGAAAAGCAGTTGGACTTTCTAATCCCTAATTTGAAACAGCCTGTTTTAGGTATTTGCCTTGGTATGCAGCTCATGTGCAATTTTAGCGAAGAAGGCAATACCAAATGCCTAGGCATATTTAATGAAGACGTAAAACTCTTCGAACCAAAGCTAAAAGTGCCGCACATTGGTTGGAATACCGCTAATAATAACTGGTATTATTTTGTGCATAGCTATTACGTTCCCGTAAATGAATATACAACCGAAACGTGCAATTATATTACTGATTTTTCGGCAGCTATGCAGAAAGGAAATTTTTATGCGGTACAATACCACCCTGAGAAAAGTGGCAAGGGTGGTGAAGAATTACTACAAAAATTTATAGCATTATAATGAAGATAATTCCGGCAATAGATATAATAGATGGCAAGTGTGTTCGCCTTACCCAAGGCGATTATGCACAGAAAAAAACATATAATGAAAACCCACTAGACGTAGCCAAACAGTTTGCAGGTGCCGGTATTACGCACTTGCATGTGGTTGACTTAGACGGCGCGAAAGGCGGGCAGATAATCAACCATAAAGTGTTACAAGAGATAACATCAAACACAAAACTAAAGGTTGATTTTGGCGGTGGAATAAAATCGGATGCGGATATAGAATTAGCTTTTGCCAGTGGTGCAAACCAAATAACGGCGGGCAGTATAGCAGTAAAAGATAAAGCTAAAGTTACCGAATGGATTGCTAAATATGGCGCGGAGAAAATCATTCTAGGTGCTGATGTAAAAAACGAAACCATTGCCATTAGCGGCTGGCAAGAAAGCGGCAATATTAACCTGTATGATTTTTTAGATGAGTATATAGCCTTGGGCATCCAGTATGTTATATGTACTGATATTGCCAAAGATGGCATGCTACAAGGCCCTTCGCTATTGCTTTATAGCGATATGCAGAAGCGATACCCTAAGTTGAAATTAATAGCCAGTGGGGGAGTTGCTGAGTTTGAAGATTTGCTAAAACTAGAAGATATGGGCCTGTATGGCGCAATAATAGGTAAGGCTTTTTATGAAGGAAAAATTACGTTAGACGAAATAAAACACTTTGCCTGATGCTAGCTAAACGTATTATTCCATGCCTTGATATTAAAGATGGCCGTGTTGTAAAAGGTGTAAACTTTGAAAACCTTCGCGATAGTGGCAATCCGGTTGAACTGGCTAAATTATATGCTGAACAAGGTGCTGATGAGTTGGTATTTTTAGACATTACCGCCACACATGAACGACGTAAAACCCTAGCTGCATTAGTAGAAGAAATAGCACGTGAGATAAATATACCATTTACAGTAGGCGGTGGCATTGCATCGGTCGATGATGTGCATTTACTATTGCAAAGCGGTGCTGACAAGGTATCAGTAAACTCGGCAGCGGTTCGCAATCCTCAGCTTATAGAAGATATTGCCGACAAATTTGGTAGCCAATGTTTGGTATTGGCTATTGATGCAAAACAGGAGAACGATGAATGGTTGGTGTATTTAAACGGCGGCCGCTTACAAACGGATATCAAACTATTTAATTGGGCTAAACAAGCTGAGCAAATGGGTGCGGGCGAAATCCTCTTTACATCTATGAATCACGATGGCACTAAAAATGGCTTTGCTAACGAGGCGTTAAATCAACTATCGCAGCTAATAAATATACCCATTATTGCCTCGGGTGGGGCAGGAACAATGCAGCATTTTGTTGATACCTTCACCACCGGAAATGCAGATGCTGCCTTGGCTGCCAGTATTTTCCACTTTAAAGAAATAAGTATACCTCAATTAAAACAGTATCTACACCAACATAATATTCCTATCCGCTTATGACAATAGATTTTGAAAAGAGCAACGGTTTTGTGCCGGTAATTATACAAGACAATTCTACCCAAAAGGTTTTAATGCTGGGCTATATGAACCGGGAAGCTTACGATAAAACAGTAGCTGAAAATACGGTTACTTTCTTTAGCCGCACTAAAAACCGCATGTGGACTAAAGGCGAAGAAAGCGGTAATTTTCTTAACCTTGTTTCTATAGCAAACGATTGTGATAATGATACGCTGCTGATAAAGGTAAATCCTGTGGGTCCTGTTTGCCATACAGGGGCAGACACATGTTGGAATGAACAAAACCAGGCTGTTGGATATCCGTTTTTACAACAACTAAGTGGTATTATTAAAGAACGTAAAAATGCTTCAATAGATACTTCATATACAGCACAGTTATTTGCCAAAGGCATAAATAAAATAGCCCAGAAAGTAGGGGAGGAGGCTGTTGAAATTGTTATTGAAGCGAAAGATAATAACGATGAATTGTTTTTGGGCGAAGCTGCCGACCTGCTATTTCACTACATGATTTTGCTGGAGGCTAAAGGCTTTTCGCTGCAAGATGTTGAAGATCTGTTAAAGAAAAGGCATACCAAATAAAAACAAAAGGCCCAACCGTGAGGAAGGGCTTTTTTGTATTTGCTTCGGGGCGGAGGCCCCTCGGCTAATTATCATTGGCGGTCTTTGTGATTGCTTTGTTAATTATGAAACGTCAATAGAAAGTGTTTTGTTTAAAACCAGGTTTATTCTTTTACAAAACGGATATGGCGGTTGTTCCAATGCACACTGTAAACGCCTGATTTTAAATAGGTTGTGCTTAGTTGAACCTTGCTGCCACTTGGGTTAGTAACATGCTTTACATTTCTGCCCGTCATGTCATAAATATCTATTACAGTATTGTTAAACGACTGAACTGTTTCCAATGTAACGAACCCA
>JBIPNX010000208.1:0-4750 GCA_044378145.1 Flavobacteriales bacterium
CCCGTGTTGCCCTTTCAGGTCTTACCATGGCTGAATACTTCCGCGATGGTGATGAGCAGTCTGGTGGCCGCGATATCCTTTTCTTTATTGATAACATTTTCCGTTTTACCCAGGCTGGTTCTGAGGTATCGGCCCTTTTAGGTCGTATGCCATCAGCCGTAGGTTACCAACCAACCCTGGCTACAGAGATGGGTTTAATGCAGGAGCGTATTACTTCTACTAAACGTGGTTCTATTACATCGGTACAAGCGGTATACGTACCTGCCGATGACTTAACTGACCCTGCGCCTGCTACAACATTTGCCCACTTAGATGCTACTACGGTATTGAACCGTAAAATATCTGAGCTTGGTATTTACCCTGCGGTTGACCCTCTGGATTCAACTTCACGTATCCTTACCGAGAGCATTGTTGGTACCGCTCACTATACCTGTACACAACGCGTTAAGAATATTCTTCAACGTTACAAAGAGCTTCAGGATATTATCGCCATCCTTGGTATGGATGAGCTTTCTGAAGAAGATAAGCTTACTGTACACCGCGCACGCCGTGTTCAACGTTTCTTATCTCAGCCATTCCATGTGGCCGAGCAGTTTACCGGCCTAAAAGGTGTATTCGTTTCTATTGAAGACACTATCAAAGGCTTTAACATGATTATGGACGGCGAAGTGGATGAGTATCCTGAAGCTGCCTTTAACCTTGTAGGTACTATTGAAGACGCTATTGAAAAAGGTAAGAAATTGATGGCTGAAGCCAACTAATTTTTAGAAACAGAAGATTATGCACCTGGATATAATAACCCCTGATAAAACCGTTTACAGCGGCGAAGTTACTTCGGTACAACTGCCGGGCGTAGAGGGTAAGTTTCAGATACTTAAAAACCACGCCCCCCTTATTGCTACTTTGGCACAAGGCAAGGTAAAGGTTGTAGACGTAGCTAAAGAAACTACCTTTTTTGAGCTTACCGGTGGTGTTGTAGAGGTGCTTAACAATAAAGTAACCGTACTGGCCGAAAAGGCATGAATAATTACTGAAAAGAAATAATTTTCAAATCCCGCCCGCAAGGCGGGATTTGTTTTTTTGTAAACTTGCCTTTAAATGAAAAGGACCTTAATATCATCGGGTGCCCCGTGGGAAGCTACAGTAGGCTATAGCCGTGCTGTGCGGGTGGGCAATATGGTTTTTGTTGCCGGCACAACCGCTGTTGATGGTGATACCGTTATAGCCCCCGGAAATGCATACGAGCAAACTAAATACGCCTTAGCTAAAATTGGCAAGGCGTTGCACGAAGCAGGAGCCGATTTTCAGCATGTGGTGCGTACGCGCATGTACGTTACCAATATTGCAGATTGGGAAGAGGTAGGCCGCGCCCATGGCGAGGTGTTTGGCGACATTCGTCCTGCTGCTACCATGGTAGAGGTAAAGGGCCTGATAAACAAAGACCTTGTAGTTGAAATAGAAGTTGATGCAGTAATAGAAGTTTCATAGATAGACCTATATGTTAGAATACGAGAAACCACTTGCCACTATTAAGTCGTGGGCCGAAGATGACAGGCCGCGCGAAAAGCTGATTGCCAAAGGTCCTGTAAGCCTTACCGATGCTGAACTCTTAGCCATACTTATTGGCTCGGGCAGCCGTAATGAGAGTGCCGTTGATTTATGCAAGCGCATACTGGCATCAGTTGGTAATAATCTGGGCGAGCTTGCCAAGCTATCGGTTACTGATTTGATGAAGTTTAAAGGCATTGGCGATGCTAAAGCCATAACCATTGTCGCCGCCCTGGAGCTTGGCAAACGCCGTCGATTAGCCGAGGCTACCAAGCGCGAAGCTGTTACCTGCAGTAAAGACGCCTACGATATTTTACTCCCCCTGTTTGAAGACCTTAAGCACGAAGAGTTTTGGGTGCTATTGCTAAACCGTGCCAACAAAGTAGTGCGCAAAGAAAAGATAAGCACAGGTGGTGTAGCAGGCACAATAGTCGACAATAAGATTATACTTAAGCTGGCTATAGAAACACTGGCATCGGGTATGGTGCTGGCGCATAACCACCCATCGGGAAACCTTAAGCCCAGCCAGGCCGATGTTAACCTGACTAAACAAATAAAACAGGCCGCGCAGTTACTGGAGGTTAACCTTGTAGACCACCTGATAGTAACAGACCATGGCTACTTTAGCTTTGCCGATGAAGGCATGCTTTAGCAATTTTTTCGTACTATTACATAATCTATAGAACCTGTAAAGTGCGGGTCTTATATAACGATACTCAAATATTTATGCAAAACATACTATTGAATTTTAAGCGTAAAAGTTTGCTGCTATTAGCAGTTCTTATCCTTGCCCCGATGGCAGGTTTTTCTCAGGCCAATATGCTGTTTTGCATTAATAATAATGAAACTACAGGGGAGCCGGAATGGCCTTTTACCACCATATCTTTTGCTAAAGATAAAACGATACGTTGCATAGTTTACCTTACTGCTCCGCTAGAAAATGGCGAGTTTGTTACATTCAGGGCATCGCACCGTAAAAGTGTTACCGATGCGTATAGTGAAGCCAACACCTACAAGCTTTTTATTCAACCTAACTGGGATTGGTTTTACTACAAGTTTAACTTTAAAGAGTTAGGCGATTACAGGATTGAATTGCTTGATAGCAGGGACAAGCTGTTAGTTGAAAAGGTATTACACATGGTAGAGTAGGGCTATTTTGTGCGGGTAAACAATCGCAGTAACAACCATAACGAAAAGAAGATAGAAGCTCCCAACATAAAGTTGGCACCCTGCACCTCTTTATCTCGTGTAATAAGAATTACTGAGCCTGCCATTAAAATTCCAACCAGCAATACAATGGCAATAATACCACCAACCTGCTTTAATCCGCTGGCAAATATCTCCTTCTCTTTTACATTAATATCAATGGTTATTTTGCCTTGTTTAACACGGTAAAGAATCTCGTTTATCTCGCTTGGAAAGTCGCGTATAAGCGATACGTAATCTTTAAGTGTGTCGTACACTTCGCCGGCAATTTGCTTGGCTGAGAATTTCTCTTTTATCAGCGTTTCGGCATAGGGGCGTATCAATACAGGTAATGATATATCAGGGTCCAGGTTGTAGCCAAATTTTTCAACGGTAGCAAGTGCTTTCATTAAAAGAAAAATGCTACTGGGTAATTTTAAATGGTGTTTTTGAATGATTTTTATGCTCTCACTCAATATCTGCGAGAAATGAATATTCTCGTAGCTGAAAGTCATGTGGCGCGATATCATATCCTCTACCATAAACTCTAAATCAGCCTTGTCTGAGAAGAATTTTTTATCGCATAGCGTCAATAACGATTCAGAAATAGTAGTGGCATTTTTAGTAGCCAGCCCCAATATAAAACTGGCCAAAAATTGCATGTGTGCAGCCTTTAGGCTGCCTGCCATTCCAAAGTCTATAAGGGCTATGCGGTTGTTCTCCTGTATAAACATATTTCCCGGGTGGGGGTCGGCATGGAAGAACCCGTTTTTAAAAATCATTTCTAATAAAACCGTAGTTCCATTAATAGCAATTTGTGAAGGGTCTAAGCCTGCCGCTAAAAGAGCTTCCTTATCATCAGGTGGAATACCGTCTACATATTCCATAATAAGTAATCTGTCGGTGCTTAATTCTAAATGTACCCGTGGTATTTTTACATAGTCGGCATCTTTAAAAATATCGGCAAAACGGGCGGCATTGGCAGCTTCGTTCAGGTAGTTCAACTCTTTAAGAATGGTGTCGCCAAACTCTTCAATAAGCCCAATAATATCTACGGCAGAAAAGCCGGGATATTCTTTTATCAGCTCTTTAGCAAGGTATTTTAGTATTTGCAGGTCTAACTGTATTTTGGGCTCAATATCAGGCCGCTGAATTTTAACAACCACCACTTCCCCATTAAGCAGAGTCCCTTTGTAAACCTGGCCTATAGAAGCAGAACCAATGCATTTAAGATCGAACTGCTTAAAGAATTTTTTAATACCGCCACCCAGTTCTTCTTCAATGCGGGCTATAGCAGTATTGTGGTCAAAAGGCTCCACAGTGCTTTGCAATTTCTTTAGCTCTCCACGCAGTTTCTCCGAAATAATGTCGGGCCTGTCGGCCAGTATCTGCCCAAATTTAATAAAGGTAGGTCCCAGTTTTTCTATAACTGTACGTAGCCTTTCTGGTTGCAACTTTATTGTGCCATTACGCTTATATTTTTTTGGTACAAGCCTAAACAAGTATCTTTTGGTACTCATCCAGTTGATAATGGCAAACCCTAACAGGATAAATATTATATCAATAGCCCTGAAAAAACGTGCAATGTATTGTCGTATGCGAAATATTTTAAACATGCAGGCTTATTTGTTGGTGTCTATTTTGTTTGTTAGGTCCTTAATAGCTTTTATAAGGTTATCAATATCTTCTTTTTGGGCAAGGTTAGAGTTGTTTACCGATTGCTTTATGGATGTTTGCAACCTGATATTTTCTTTCAATTCCTCCAGGTAGTTTACAACACCTACGGCAATTTTATCCGCTTCTTCGGGGTTCTCTTTATAGTTTTGAATAACGCCCGATACCTTATCTACAAAAGCATCCCGGTCACTAAGGCCAAAAGTAATACCCATGGCCAAAAGGTTTTTTAGCATATCTCCCATATTCCTCAAATTTAATAACTATAACCGTTAAAAAATCAGGAATGTTTAAATAGCTCGTTATTAACCTTTAAAAGCGAAGTATAAAGAATTGCTTGCCT
>JBIPNX010000209.1:0-4744 GCA_044378145.1 Flavobacteriales bacterium
CTTGTATAAGCTACACCCAGGTTTAAGTTCCAATCGCAGAATTTTTTACGCTGAAAGATCCCAATCAGCCAGTCAAAATGAACAGGTATTTCAATATGGTTTAGGCGTATTTTTCCGTACTCAAGTGCCGGGTAATAGGTAGGTAATACATACTCACCATTCTGGCTGAATAACAACTCCATACCCACCTGCGAATGCTTAGATAGCCTTGCATTACCAACTATGCCCGCGTTTAATCCAAAATAATCTGTCACCGAATTACCCTCCAATTCAGAAAAGTTTAAACCCGCTACAACACCGGCATTAAAACGCTTGCCTTGCGCCTGTATTGGCGATGATACTACCAGAAAAACAGAAACAAGAAACATGAGCTTTTTCATCAACCAACAAACGGCAATGATTTTAAAATAGTATGTTACACAGCTAAAAATCCCTCCCTCACGCCTATGGCGTGAGTACTCCCTTTATTTAAAGGGAGACTTAGATTGCTTCGCTACGCTCGCAATGACGTTACTCGGAAACTATAACAACAAGGTCCCCGCCATTAACAAGGGTATTATCCTTTAGGATAACAGATTTTATGGTAAGTTCTGCCGGGGCGGTAACGGTGGTTTCCATCTTCATGGCTTCTATTACAAACAACGGCTCGTTACGCTTTACCTTTTGGCCTTCTTTTACAAAGACTTTAGACAGCATGCCTTGCAACGGAGCAGCCACTTGCGAGGCATCAGCCGTATCGGCTTTGCGGTTTTCTATCTTCACTACATTAAGGCTACGGTCGGTAATTTTAATGTTACGCGTTTGTCCGTTTAAGTTATAGAACACTGTACGTAATCCGCCATCTTCCGGAGGGCCAACGCCTAATAGTTTTACCACAATAGCCTGTCCTTTGCCAATTTCTATAATGGTTTCTTCGCGGTTGGCAAGGCCAAAAAAGAAGTGCTTGGTAGGTATCTTGGTAACGTCGCCGTAATTATCCAGCTTCTCGTAATACTCTTCAAACACCTTAGGAAAAAACTTCCACGACAGGTAATCGGTAAAGGCCTGCGCCTTTTCAAAACGCTTTTTAAAGGCCTCAAATTCATAATCAAAATCAACGGCAGGCAATAACTTTCCGGGAGGCTCAGTAAACGGTGTTTTATCCTTTAAAATGATTCTTTGAAGGGCTTTTGGGAAACCGCCTGTTGGCTGGCCTATATCGCCCATAAAAAACTGCTGCACACTCTCGGGGAACGATATCTGGTCGCCACGCTCCATAACATCCACGGCAGTCAGGCTATTGGCAATCATAAACTGCGCCATATCGCCCACCACTTTAGAGCTTGGGGTAACCTTTATCACATCGCCAAACAGTTGGTTAACCTCGGCATACATGTCTTTAATTTCGTGGAAATGCTCACCTAAACCTAATGCAATTGCCTGTGAACGTAAATTAGAATACTGCCCACCTGGAATTTCGTTATAAAACACCTCGGCAGTGCCGGTTTTCATATCGGTTTCAAACGGGTAATAGTACTCGCGCACGGTTTCAAAATAATTAGAAAAACGGTTCAGCGATTTTACATCAACCGGGTTTTCGCGCTCGTTAAAACGCAGCATCTCTACCACCGAGTTAAAGTTAGGTTGCGATGTAGTGCCCGACATAGAGCCTAAGGCAACATCAATAACATCAACACCCGCTTCAACAGCCATTAAATACGTGGCAGGTTGCAACGACGATGTATCGTGTGTATGCAGGTGGATAGGTATTTTAATTTCGGCTTTTAACGCGCTTATTAATTCTTTGGCTGCGTAAGGCTTTAACAAACCTGCCATGTCTTTAATACATAAAATATGCGCACCGGCATTTTCTAAATCCTTTGCAAAATTTACGTAATACTGTAGGTTGTATTTAGTCTTTTTAGGGTCTAAGATATCTCCTGTGTAGCACACGGCAGCCTCGGCAATACCGCCTGTGTTTTTGCGCACGTAGTTAATGGCAGGCTCAATGCCCGGCATATAGTTCAACGAATCGAAAATGCGGAAAATATCCACGCCTTTACCTTCGGCCCATGCCTCTTGTATAAAGCGCTCAATTAAATTATCAGGGTATGCCGCATAACCCACACCGTTTGTACCGCGAATAAGCATTTGCAACAATGTATTAGGAATAGCCTTACGCAACTGACGCAGGCGCTCCCAGGGGTCTTCGTATAAAAAGCGCAGGCATACGTCAAACGTAGCACCGCCCCATACTTCCATACTGAAAATTTCGGGGTGATTTTTGGCGTAGCTCTCGGCCACCTTTAGCATATCGTAGGTACGCATGCGGGTAGCAAAAAGGCTTTGGTGCGCATCGCGCAGGGTAGTATCGGTGTAGTGTATTTTCTTTTCAGCCGCCAGCCATTTGCTAAACTCGTCGGGGCCCAGTTTGTCAAGCAGTTGCTTGGTACCATCAGGGTACGCCTCAAAGTGCTTAAATGGAGGAACAATTGGTTTCTCTAACCTACGCGCAGGGTCTTTAAACTTCACATCGGGGTGGCCGTTAACTGTCACCTCGCCTAAGTAGCGTAGTATCTTGCTGGCCCTGTCCTGGCGTTTTTTAAAGTTGAATAATTCGGGGTGTTCCGCAATAAAACTAACCGTAGCTATGCCACCTATAAAGTCGGGGTGGTTAATAATATTCTCCAGGAAAGGGATGTTGGTTTTTACCCCACGTACGCGGAACTCCTGCAAGGTGCGGTTCATTTTACGCGTGGCACCTTCCATAGTGCGCGAGTGCGCCGATACCTTTACCAGCAGCGAATCGAAGAAAGGCGATATTTTAACGCCCTGGTACACGCTGCCGCCATCTAACCTAATGCCAAACCCGCTGGCCGACCTATAAGCGGTAATAGTGCCGTAATCAGGCTTAAAATCGTTTTTAGGGTCTTCGGTAGTTATGCGGCATTGTATTGCGTAGCCAAAGGTTTTAATATCCTCCTGTTTGCGTATACCGATGATATCATCGTTAAACAACTCGCGGCCTTCGGCAAGGCGTATCTGGGTTTTTACAAGGTCGATATTGGTTACCATCTCTGTAACCGTATGCTCCACCTGTATGCGTGGGTTAACCTCTATAAAGTAAATGTTGTGGGCCTTATCAACCAAAAACTCTACCGTACCTAAGTTGTTGTACTTAACAGCGCGGCCAATAGCCAGCGCATATTCGTGCAGCTTTTGCCTAACGTTTAATGGCAGATTTGGTGCGGGGGCAATCTCTACCACCTTTTGAAAGCGGCGTTGTACCGAACAATCACGCTCGTGCATGTGAACGATATTACCGTATGCATCGCCCGCTATCTGAACCTCAATATGCTTGGGGTTCTCTACAAATTTTTCAATAAAAATGGTATCATCTCCAAAAGCATTCAGGGCCTCGCGGCGTGCTTCAGGAAAGGCTTTTTCCAATTCCTCAACCGTACGCACCACACGCATACCACGTCCCCCTCCACCTGCCGCAGCTTTCACCATCAATGGAAAACCAATGCGATTAGCCTCGCTTAAGGCAACAGATAAATCGGTTAGCGGGGCTACGTTACTTTCAATCAGCGGGATGTTATTCTCAGCCGCTACTTTTTTAGCAGATACCTTATCACCCAAGGCCTCCATAACATCAGGTCGCGGGCCAATGAATATGATACCCTCCTCAGCACAACGGCGGGCAAACTGGTTATTCTCACTTAAAAAACCGTATCCGGGGTGTATAGCATCAACGCCCTGCTCTTTGGCAATATTTACAATCTCCTCGATATCAAGGTATGGCTTTAGTGGCTCATCATCAGGACCCACCTGGTATGCCTCGTCGGCTTTGTAACGGTGCAGGCTGTAACGGTCTTCGTAAGTATAAATGGCAACGGTGCGTAAATCAAGCTCTACACATGCACGAAGCACACGAATGGCAATCTCACCGCGGTTTGCAACTAAAACCTTTTTAATAGGGCGTATATTATTTTTCATTGGGGAATTTCGGAAGTACAAAAATGCGGTTTATTAGTGGATTGGGCAAATTTACCTCACCCCCCAACCCCCTCTCCTAAAGAGAGAGGGGGAGCTATTAAACATTCAGTTAAAACATCAGGTTGATTTAGGGCAGCCCATTGAATACAGTGGGAAAAACCTATTGCGGTGAAAAAACTCAATTTTAGAAATATCTCCATTAAAAGCAGGCGTGGTCAGGAAGCTGACCAGATAGAAGCTGCTAAACCTAAAAAGCGCAAAGGCAGGGGTTGGAGGTTTTTCGCCCGTTTTTTTGTATTGATTTTTGGCTTTATAGCTATATTAATGATTATTGCCCCTCGTATAGCCCTATGGGACATGAACCGCCGCCTTGCCAATATGCCCGGATACTATGCCCACGTTGATGATTTATCTATCGACTACTGGAATTTAGAAGCTGTAGCTAAAGGGGTGGTTATTAAAAAGAAAAACGGCAAAATAAAAGAGCCTTTAATCTACGTAAGCCAATCTAGGGTTACTGTTGATATGGATGCGTGGAAAGCAGGTAAAAAATCTACCCATGTTATTGTTGATACTATTCTTATAAACATGATTAGCAGCCATGATAAAGAACTATCGCAAATGCCTACCGACTCCGCTTTTTCCGCTGTACTAAAAGTGCTTATGCCCTTAGAACGTAATAAACTGGAAATAAAAACGGGCACCATAACCTACTACGACAATAAGCACATACCAAATACCCAAATTGTACTAAATAATTTTTATT
>JBIPNX010000210.1:0-4700 GCA_044378145.1 Flavobacteriales bacterium
TCATAAGCACAGGCAAAAATTTTCACAAATATATAGGTGTACGCCAATAAAAAAAACCTATTGGGCACTTTTTATAAACATTATCAGTAAAAATAACAATTAAGCCAGCTTATTATACAAATCAAGGAGTTTCTTTTCTTCCTGCTTCCAGTTGAAATGGTTTTCAACAGCAACCTTTCCATTTGCCCCTAAACGGGCTGCCAGCGCCCTGTTACCAAGCAATTCTGCAATACCCTTTGCAATAGCTTCAGGGTTAGTAGGGTTAACTGTTAACCCAAATTGGTGGTCATTGATAAGTTTTTCCCAAAACGGGAAGTCAGAGGCTATTACCGGAACACCCGCCGCTGCATATTCAAACATTTTGTTTGGCAGGGCATCGGTATGGTTGGGCAGGGCATAAAAAGTAAGTATACCTGCTAAAGCACCGCTTAGAATCTCTCCAGCCTCTTTACGGCTAACAAAACCGCGGTACTCAACCTTAGCCCAACCGGGTAGGCGCTTACATTCTCCCAATAACTCTGCACTTTCAAACTCACCTGCCAGTACCAGCCTGCAATCAGCTATTTCCATAGCTTCTATAAGCTCTACAATACCACGTATCCTGGTAATGCCCCCAATATAGGCCACATAATCCCGCTCTTCAAAAGGCTTTCCACTATCGATAACCTCATACTCCTCAGGCAAGGGGTAATTATTTACGTTAATGGTATTGGGGTTGATTTTGATAAAGCGCTCGGCAATATGCGGAGTGGCGGTAACCACCGCATCGGCTTTTTTAGCGTAGCGGTTCTCCCCTATTTCACTGGTTGCTCCAACAAAGGCCCTAAGGGGTTTTAATATCCACGGTTTGCCTGCAATCTGCCTTGGCAAATCTTCGTGGGCATCGTATATTACTTTCTTATCCAGCTTCTTAAGCTTGCTAACCCAAACAAGCAATTCAGGGTCGTGGATATGAAAAATGGCTGCGCCTGTTTTCAATCCGGAATCAATAACCAGCCTGCCGGTTTTCAAAAAACGCTCTTTACGGCCGGTTGGCTTTTTCACAAAATGAATGGTTACCCCGTCCTTTACCTCCGTTCCTTTTTTCTCTGACGGAACAACCAAATGCACCTGATGCCCTGCAGCAGCTAACGACCGGCATTCTTTTAAAAAGATGCGGACATCGTACGGTTTGTGTACACTGGTCAGGTGGCAAATTATCATTTAGCTGTATTTAGGGCTTTATCGTAAACCTTTAAAAATCCGGCGCGGCTAACTACAAAAGCGGCTGTATTGTTTATCTGTTGGGGATTATCTTTTACCAACGCCTCAATATCCCAATTTATAACATCCGATAAAAAGGGTGTATCAACATCTTCCACAATTACTCCGTAACCGGGCGCTTGGGTAATCTCCCTATTGGCAGGAAGGTTTGACAATACAGGCAAACACCCATGCAGCATAGATTCCTGCACGCTTATAGGCATACTATCGCTTATGGGGATTGACACGTATATTTTCGATTTGCTATAATTCTCAAAATTCTGCTTCCTGGTAAGCCAGCCGCAAAACTCAACCTTATCTGCAATACCCAGTTCGGTACAAAGGGCTTTTAACTTATCAGTATCAGAACCAATCCCCGCTATCAATAACCTCCACTTTTGTAGTTCTTCTGCAGGTAACGCAGCAAACGCTCCTATTATCTTATCAATTCTATACAGTGGGTTATGTAACCTGTTGCTGTAAATAATATTTTCCTTTGGGCCAATCCTGGCAAGTTCAGTGTCTATACCCCAGCGTACATAATCTATATTCAGCTTTTTATGAGGCATTAGTTCTATCATGGCTTTACCAAAATGCTGACCGAAAGAGGTTATATAATCTACCTCATTCAATATGGTCTTAACCATCTGCCTTAGTACAATGCCCCGCTTTGGGTTAAGCAAAATATCACTCCCCCAGGGAGTAAGCACTATCGGAACATTTAACCCCTTAGCAGCTTTTACCGCCATGTACGAGTGGGTAGCCGCTTGTTGCAGGTGTATTACCGATGGTTGAAATTCTTCTATTACCTGTTTCAGCTTTTTAATTCCGGGGATTAGTTTTAAAGGGTTTCGGAGCGAAAAGTCCATTTCTATCTGGCGGCAATCCAGGCCTTCCATAGCTTTATTGGTTACCACCAGCACCTCATCAAAATACCCGGCAATCAACTTTAGGTAGTTAACCGTATGCACAGAGTTACCGCTTACAACCAATAGCTTCTTCATCACGCCAAAAGTATAGTTTTTTTTCTCCCCTCTCTCTTTAGGAGAGGGGCCGGGGGTGAGGTCATTTACCTGCTAACCTATAGAACCAGCCCATCCAATACAATTGCATAGCAGTAGCTACGGCTGAGAAGGCTATAAACGCGCCTTGTGAATGGTTTATATACTTATACCCTATGTAGAAAGCCAAGAACTTTAGGGCCACATCTATCAATACAAGAAAAAGCGCCTGTGCCTGTTTTTCTTTTACTGAAGTAAGGCATGCCGCGGGCGACGAGACAAAGTTAAATAGTAACCATGGGGCTATAATAGCACTGATTGTTCCTGCAGCCCTCCACTTTTCACCAAACACAAAGGCAAACACATCGGGCCCTATGAAAAATAATAAGCCAAAAGGAACAACAGCTAACAGAAACAACTGTATATATAAACGGGTAAGCTGCGGGCGGATGCTTTGCTGTTTATTATTCAGCTCAACCGCACGCTGGTAAAACACCTGGTACACAGCACCCGATACCAATGCCGATGGGGCTTTAAGCATGCGAAATGAAAATCCGTAAAAACCTGTAATTACACTACCAAGTAAAAAGTCGATAAAAAAGTTGATGCCGTTATTGGTAACACTATCTATAAACGCATGGGGTGCATTATAGCGTGGAAAGTTTTGAAACCGCAGCGCAATGGGCTTAAACACCTTAAGCGGAGTAGATAAAACTTTGCTGTAAATGGCATTACCTGCTGCACGGTAACTGTACAATACGGTAGAAAGCTGGCCTATAACCGTAGCTACTGCAAGGCCCCATGCACCAAAACCAAACACACCAAACAACAGGGTAAAAGTGCCGCTGCCGGCAGCCTGCGCAAAGCGCGACGAGGCCATGTTTTTATAATTCTTTTTGCGCGATAGCCAGTTTACCTGAATTTGATTAGCTGCCAACAGCAATACCGATAAAGGAGCCAGCCAATACAAACTATGGAAAGAACCTGAGCCTGCATACTCACTGCCCATATACCAAAACGGCAATGCAATAGCCAATGCCATGGTAACCCATACCGCAATTTTAGCGCTTAGGCGGGTTAGCAATAAGGCATCATCATCTTTATCGGGCAACAATATGGCTATCTCGTAACGCAGCGATGCAACCACACAAACCAAAGCTGTTAGCGATGTAAAAAGGGTAAGCTCACCAAAATCGTCGGGGGTGAATAGGCGGGTTAGTATGGGCGATATAAGCAGTGGTATTGCCTGCGCAAACGCTGTACCCACTGAGAGAGTAGCAACGTTACGGAAGAAATCGCTTTTTAAATACTTTTTTACCAAGCCCTTTTATTAATTAAAATCAAAAGTAAACCTAATACCGCAAATGCAAGTTATATTTGTTGCAATATGAAAAGAGTAATGGCGATAGATTATGGGTTGAAACGTTGTGGCATAGCCGTTACAGATCCAATGCAGATAATAGCCAACGGCTTAGACACCGTGGCAACAAAAGACATTACAACTTGGTTGGTAAAGTACATGGCAACTGAAATAGTAGAGACTATTGTTGTGGGCGAGCCTAAGCAAATGGACGGTACCCCATCGCAAATTGCCAAACAGGTTAACGCGTTTGCCACCGAATTGCACAAAAAATTCCCCAACGTAAATATTGTAAGGCACGATGAGCGCTTTACCTCTAAAATGGCTTTCCAAACCATGATAGATGGCGGCCTTGGCAAAAAACAAAGGCAGGATAAAGGCCTGATTGATAAGGTTAGCGCCACAATTCTTCTTCAATCGTACATGGAGTTTGCCAAAGGCAGGCTTTAATTGTAAATTTGCAGCTTATTTAATACGATGATATACCCGATTGTAGCATACGGCGACCCTGTGCTAAAGAAAAAAGCCGAGGAGATTACCAAAGATTATGAAGGCCTTGCAGAGGTTATTGAGAACATGTGGGAAACCATGCACGCCGCTAACGGTGTTGGTTTGGCCGCCCCGCAAATAGGCAAGTCTATCCGCCTGTTTGTTGTTGATGCTTCTCCTTTTGAAGAAGATGAGCCCGAGTTGGCCGACTTTAAAAAAGTATTTATCAATGCCCGCATACTGGAAGAAGACGGTGAAAAATGGCCCTTTAACGAAGGTTGTTTGAGCATTCCGAAAATACGCGAAGACATAAACCGCCACGAGGAGATTGTTATAGAATACTACGACGAGAACTTTAAAAAGCATACCGAAACGTATAGAGGAATGGCTGCCCGTGTTATTCAACATGAATACGACCATATAGAAGGTATATTGTTTGTGGACCACCTAAGTCCGTTGCGCAAGCGATTGCTATCGGGCAAGCTTAGCGATATATCTAAAGGCAATGTAGATGTTGATTACCGTATGAAATTTCCGGTTCTTAAAAAACGCTAATGCCTAAACTGCTTTCCTTAATCCTTAGCTTTATGTCTTTGGCTTTGTGTGCG
>JBIPNX010000211.1:0-4696 GCA_044378145.1 Flavobacteriales bacterium
TTTTATGTTGATGAAGTACTCATTCATTAAAGCAGCCACCTCTTCGTTTTCAAAACACTCGCGCTCCATAACATGGCACCAGTGGCAGGCAGAATAGCCTACGCTAACCAGCAGCATTTTATTTTCAGCCTTTGCTTTGGCTAAGGCTTCCTCGCCCCAAGGGTACCAGTTTACCGGGTTGTGTGCATGCTGCAACAGGTACGGGCTGGTTTCGTTAATGAGTTTATTGGTGTGTTTTTGTTCCGATGACATTATGAAAATCTACCTAAACCAAATCAAAACTGTCTCCCTTTTCAGGTATTTCAATATTCTTAAAATCCATGGCATTTAGTTTTTCTTTAAATGCCTGTTGGGCATCGTACTCCCCGTGTACTAAGAAAAACCGTTTTACTTTTTTAGGGTTTTGCGGTTTTAGCCAATCAAGCAATTCAGTATAGTCGGCATGGGCGCTAAAGGCTTGCAGCTCTTCTATCTGGGCTTCTACAGGGTATTCCTCTCCAAATATGCGTACTCTTTTTTCGCCCTTTAGAAGCCTGTCGCCAAGGGTGTTTGCAGGTACAAAACCAACTATAAGTATAGTATTGCGCTTATCGCGGATATTGTTTTTTATGTGGTGCTTAATACGGCCAGCCTCCATCATACCCGATGATGAAATAATAATGCACGGCTCATCTAAACTATTTAGGGCTATAGACTCCTCTACATCCTGAATATAGTGCAGGTTGTTAAACCCAAACGGGTCTGGGTCGTGCTTCATGTATTCTAAAATATTATCATTAAAGCACTCGGGGTGGTTTCGCATTACTCCCGTTGCGTTTATAGATAGGGGGCTGTCTACATATACCTTTATATCAGGTAATAACCCATCGGTGCGCATGCGGTCCAGAGTGTAAACTAACTCTTGTGTACGTCCCAAACTAAAGGCGGGTATAATGATTTTTCCTTTGCGTTTAATGCAGGTATCGGTAACAATTTCTAATAGCTTGTTTCGGGTATTTTCCCGTGGTTCGTGCAGGCGGTTACCGTAGGTGCTTTCGCAAATAATATAGTCGGCTTGTGGTGTTTTATCCGGGTCGCGTAATATTAAATCATTGGGCCTGCCCACATCACCACTAAATAATAAATGAATTACCTTGTCTATGCTCTCCCTTATTTTCAGGCTTACGCAGGCGCTGCCTAAAATATGTCCTGCATCGCTAAAAAGCACCTCAACTTCCTCATTCAATGTATACCACTCGCCATACTTTTCTTTATAGCGGAACAGTTTCATACAATCGTCAACATCATCCTGGTCGTACAATGGCTCTATGGGATTTTCGCCCTTACGCTCGCGCTTTTTATTTATGTAGGCAATATCGCTTTCCTGTATTTTAGCGCTATCGGCAAGCATTATACGGCATAAATCGTAGGTAGCACGGGTGCAATATATAGGGCCTTTAAAACCCTGTTTAACCAAAATGGGTAATGCGCCGCTATGGTCTATATGCGCATGCGACAGGATTACGTAATCTATGTCTATCGGATTAAACCCAAAATGCCTGTTAGCCTCGTCTGCTCCCTTGTTTTGATATAAGCCGCAATCTAACAATACCTTTTTGCCGCTTATTGTAGTAAGCATGTGCTTACTACCTGTAACTGTGCGGGCTGCCCCGTAAAATGTAACTTTCATTATCGCAAAGCTACAATATTAAATAGGCTTTTCCATTTCAAACTGGTCAATAAAATTATTAAGGCCGGCATGTAGCAATGCAGCAATCAAATTGGTTCGGTTAGCATCAACATTTATAATCCGCATCTCCGGAATAACCTGCTTAATACCACAAAGCAATGTTTTCCAATGGCCGTTGTCTAAACCCTTTGCCAGTTCCATTTGTACAATGGTGTTTCCCACAGGGTTTACAATAAAATAGCCCAGGTAATTCCTGTTTTCTTCTACCTTATAAAATGCCCACCCGGCATGTGCTTTCTTTACGGCTTGCATAGTAAAGTCCCATGCGTGGTGCGCGGTAACGGTAGCCATTAAGGGTAAAGCGTCTTTATATTTTATTTTAGCAACAGTTACTCCCGGCTTATCGGGTAAGGTTATGGTTCCTTTAAAGCAGGGCAGGTCGTGGGTAATTTCAAAACCCAGGCGCTTGTAAACATGTATGGCACGCTCGTTAGTTTGTATTACTTCCAGCGATAGTTGTTCCACGCCCTTTTTCTTTAAAATCGGAATAGCATACCCATACAGTTTATCTACCAATGCCTTACCGCGATAGGCGGGAAGTACGCCGGTGCCGGTATTGTAAGCGGTTTTCTTTCCGCCTTGAATATCAATGCAGTTGATGATAAAGGCGACCAGCTTGCCATTGTCAAATACTCCGTACGACAGGGTATAATCTACCCTGGCATTTTTGTATCGTGTTTCCCAATAGGTTACATCGTTAGGCAGCTCAACAAAATATCCTTTAAAACTCTCTGTAAGGCAATCAACTATAACATTCAGGGACGTGCTGCCCAAATCTTTAATTTCCATAACGCTTAAACAGGCTTATGCCTTGTTGGTTTAACGCATTAGTGGCTGCTTTAGGTACTTTATTACAGGACAAATAAAGGGGGTTATCAGAAAAAAGTTGTAACTTACACAAGTAGGGAAATTAAAAATGCTGATTACGAAGAGTATCGCTAAAACGTACAGTTATAAGCTGTATATTTGCAACATAATAAAACCTACGGGAATTATATTATCAGGTACTTTTTTCAATTCTGTTACACATTAAATATTACGCGTTATGCCACACAAAATAAATTATTTGGAAAAAACCTGGATTAACATTAACGATGAAGCTGAGGTTGCATTTTGGGCAAAACGATTCCACGTTACCCCTAAAGAAGTTATAGCTGCGGTTGCACATGTAGGCAAGCCTGTTCGCTATGTTGAGAATCACTTAGAGCATAAGCTGCTTAAAAAGAGCTAATACAGTATTCAGAGGTCAGTAGCCGGTAATCAGTAATCAGATTTTATGTCATTCCCGCTTTATAGGAATGCACTTTCAGTTAGATTTACTCCCACTCAATAGTAGCCGGTGGTTTGCTGCTGATATCGTACACCACACGGTTAACCCCTTTTACGCGGTTTATTATTTCGTTTGATGTTTTAGCTAAGAACTCGTAAGGTAAATGGCACCAGTCTGCTGTCATGCCATCTACTGATGATACGGCACGTAAGGCAACAGCGCTTTCATAAGTACGCTCATCGCCCATAACCCCCACCGACTTAACAGGCAACAGGATAGCGCCTGCCTGCCATACACTATCGTACAGGCCATCCATTTTCAAGCCTTCAATAAATATATGGTCAACCTCTTGCAGTAAGGCAACTTTCTCAGCGGTAATATCACCTAAAATACGGATTGCCAGGCCAGGGCCCGGGAAAGGGTGTCGGCCTAAACGTTCTTCTGTTAAGCCCATGCTGCGGCCCACACGGCGTACTTCGTCTTTAAACAACATACGTAGGGGCTCTACCACCTGCAATTTCATGAAATCGGGCAATCCGCCAACGTTGTGGTGGCTTTTAATGGTTTGCGATGGTCCTTTAACCGACATACTTTCAATAACATCAGGATAAATAGTGCCCTGGCCTAACCACTTTACATTTTCAATTTTATGGGCTTCTTCGTCAAACACCTCAATAAAAGCTTTGCCAATGGCTTTGCGTTTTTCTTCAGGGTCTGATAATCCCGCAAGGGCAGAATAAAATCGTTGGCTTGCATCAACACCAATAACGTTAAGCCCCATTTCTTTATAGGCTTCCAGTACGGTTTCAAACTCGTTTTTGCGCAACAGGCCGTTATCTACAAAAATGCAGAACAGGTTATCGCCTATGGCTCGGTCTAGTAATGCTGCAGCTACTGAGCTGTCAACACCACCCGATAAACCAAGTACCACACGGTCATTGCCCAGTTTCTCTTTCAGCTCAGCAACGGTAGTATCTACAAACGATGCAGGCGTAAATGATTGAGAACAACCGCAAACATCAACCACAAAGTTTTTAAGGAGCGATAAACCATCTGTACTGTGGGTAACCTCGGGGTGGAATTGTATGGCGTAAACTTCTTTGTTATTCAGTTTGTAGGCAGCAACAGGAATACTCTCGGTAGTCGCTATAAGGGTAGCATTTTCAGGCAGTTTGGTAATGCTATCGCCGTGGCTCATCCACACTTGCGAGCCATTAAATATGTTTTTAGTCAGCAGATTGTCATTATTTACCGTAGCCAGGTTGGCACGGCCGTACTCACGTACTTTAGATGCAGATACTTCACCGCCCAACTGCTGGGCAATTAGCTGCGCACCATAGCAAACACCCAATACAGGGGCTTTGGCAAAAAGGGCTTCCAAATCAACATTGGGGGCGTTCTCTTCGCGCACAGAGTGGGGACTACCCGACAGGATAATACCTTTGGTAACTTCGGTTATTTCAGGGATGTTGTTGTAAGGGTGTATTTCGCAGTAAACGTTCAGTTCGCGCAGTCGGCGGGCTATAAGTTGGGTATACTGCGAGCCGAAATCAAGGATTAGAATCTGTTCTGAAATTTGCATGGGCAAAAGTACAATTTGTCAATTAGCGAATTAGCGAATTGGCGAATTTATTTTTTAGCCCTTGTTGATAACTGAAAATGATCCTCTATTGTGGAATATTCCATTCGCTAATTCG
>JBIPNX010000212.1:0-4686 GCA_044378145.1 Flavobacteriales bacterium
AACATAAGCCCATTACCTTTGTTGTATGCTATTCATTAGGCTGTTTTTTGAAAGTTTGGGTTCGGCCCTGCGCGCGTTGGTAGAGAATAAACTCCGCACCTTCCTGTCGTTGCTGGGTATTGTTATCGGTATATTTTCCATTATATCGGTATTTACCATGGTCGACTCGCTGAATAAAAAGATCACAGATAGCGTATCATCCCTGGGCGATAACATAGTTTATGTTCAAAAATGGCCCTGGACGTTTGGTGCAGATTACCCCTGGTGGAAGTATATGAGCCGCCCATTGCCTAAATTAGACGAAACTCCAGAAATACGACGTAAAGCGCAGTTAGCTGAGGCTGTTTGCTTTAGTGCCAGCACATCTAAAACCCTGAAGTATGGCAACCTTGCCATGGGCGATATTAATTTTGAAGCCGTGTCTGACGAGTACGATAAAGTCTCCAACTTTGATATTGCCGATGGCCGCTACTTTACCGATGCCGAGCAATCCGCGGGCCGCTCAGTATGTATTATAGGTCCTGAGATTGTAGAAACACTGTTCCCCGGTACGGAGCCGTTGGGCAAAACAGTATCTATTAATGGTACTAAAATGACGGTTATAGGCATTTTTAAACGCGAGGGCGATAATATGTTTGGCAACACGCACGATAGTGGTGTGCTGGTACCTGTAAACTTTGGCAAAACCATCATTAACATTAATAAAGAGCAGAACAACCCCTTTATTATGGTTAAGGCTAAGGCCGGCGTGCCTAACGACGACCTGATAGCCGAACTGGAAGGTATTATGCGTGGCATACGCCGCATAAAACCTGCCGACGAACAGAACTTTGCCCTTAACCAAACATCGCTGCTATCGCAAGGGTTTGCAGGGTTATTTAGCATTGTAAACTTTGCCGGTGGCTTTATAGGTATATTCTCGGTACTAGTGGGTGGCTTTGGCATTGCCAATATTATGTTTGTATCAGTAACAGAGCGAACCAACCTTATAGGCATTAAAAAATCGTTGGGAGCAAAAAACTACTTTATTCTGTTGGAGTTTCTTTTCGAAGCCATTATCCTTTGCCTTATTGGCGGTTTAATTGGGTTGTTCTTTATATACATTGGAACGGTAATTGTTAACAGCGTAGCCGATATGGGCATTAACCTAACCATGAAAAACATTACCCTGGCCATAATAATATCAGGTACTATAGGTTTGCTGGCGGGTATTATCCCGGCATGGTCGGCATCGCGCCTCAACCCGGTTGATGCGATAAGGAGTAAATAAAATCCTGCAAACCTTAACTCTCGTTAGTGGCTATTATTATAATAACCGTGAAGATGACTACAATTAGCCCTATAATCATATTTTGTGGGCTTATAGTAGCGCGAAGTTTTTTCTTTAGGGTTTCGCCGGCACCGCCGAAATAAATAACAACATGTACAGCAACAAAAACAATTGCAATTATTAGGGTTAATAGCATTCCGTTATCCATATACTAGGGCTTTATGGTGTACCTCTAACTCATGGTGAACTTTTCACCAACCCTAATATAGAATAATTAAATATTAAATCCTCCTAATTTTTGAGCAATAATTTTTCGATTATTAACAGTTACCCCCTAATTAACTATAATAAGAAAGTAATTCTTCTTTCCTTTCTGCACTAGCAGGTAACGGTTGTTTAGCAGTTGAGTAGAGTTGATAGCTGCCTCTGCATCTTCCAGTTTGGTTTTATTAATACCGACGCCACCGCCAACAAGCATTTTGCGTGCTTCGCCCTTGCTGGGGAATATGGTAGTATTTACGGCCAATAAATCGAGCACGTTAATACCGGCTTCTAAATCGGCCTTGGCAACGGTAAACTGGGGTACACCTTCAAATACTGAGGTAAATACATTCTCGGGCAAGCGCGCAAGGCTCTCGGTAGTTCCTTTGCCAAACAGTATTTCAGATGCTTCTACGGCCTGGTTGTAGTCTTCGCGACTGTGTACACGAGCGGTAATATCTTCAGCCAAACGTTTTTGTAGAATACGCATGTGCGGAGCTTCCGTATGCTGGCGTTCCAGCTCGGCAATTTCTTCCAGCGGAATAAACGTGAATATCTTAATGTAGCGGGCTGCATCGGCATCGGCTACGTTTAACCAAAACTGGTAAAAATGGTACGGCGATGTTAAGTTAGCATCCAACCACACGTTGCCTTGCTCGCTCTTGCCAAATTTAGAACCGTCGGCCTTAGTAATAAGCGGGCAGGTAAAGGCATAAGCCTCGCCACCCACCTTGCGGCGGATAAACTCGGTACCAGTAACAATATTGCCCCATTGGTCAGAACCTCCGGCTTGTACCTTAACCCCCTTATTGTGGTATAAATAGTAAAAGTCGTAGCCCTGCACCAACTGGTAGCTAAACTCAGTAAACGATATGCCCGTTTCTAAGCGTTTCTGCACGCTATCTTTAGCCATCATATAGTTTACCGTCAGCAGCTTTCCTGCGTCGCGTAGGAACTCTAAAAAGCCCATTTTGCCAAACCAGTCGGCGTTGTTTACAATCTCGGCAGCGTTGTCGCCTTCAAAATCTAAAAACTTAGCCAGTTGGCCTTTAATGCCGTCAACGTTAAACTGTATTTCTTCAGCAGTTAAAAACTTACGTTCTTCTGATTTGCCCGATGGGTCGCCAATCATGCCTGTAGCACCGCCAACCAACGCATACGCTTTGTGGCCACGCTTTTGCAGGTGCATAAGCAGCATTATTTGCACCAGGCTGCCTATGTGCAGCGATGCCGCTGTAGGGTCAAAACCAATGTATGCGCCGGTGCTGCCATTCTCAAGCAGTTCTTCGGTACCGGGAATTGTATCGTGTATCATTCCGCGCTGGCGGAGCTCTTCAATCAATGTCATAAGTGAGCAAAAATAAGGGAAATAAGGACGTCTTAAAAATCAATCTCCAAATCAAGCTTATCCTTTAGCTTTTTTAGTGCCGGGTTGCGCTCTACCAGGTATTGAAATTTCTGGCCTTGTGTGTAGGGGCGTGTAACGCCTGCATCGCCTACGTTTACTGTAATATCAAGGTCTATAACAAAGTTGTTTAATTGCTTACGAAGAAACTCTAGCAGGTTGATTTTTTCTTCGTCAACCATTTCTTTAATAGTTATAGAAGGTACTGTAATAGATAACCTATGGCCCGGATTAACCTTTGGTAGTGCGTTTTTCAGGTTCATGCGCAGGTTAATTTTTCCGTCGGCACCGGCGGCATCAGCATATTTAAGCCAAAGCTCGTGTACCTGCTCTGCAGTAAAATCGGTTTGGGGCAAGCCGTCGGTAGAAGCAAACAGGTTAGCGTTGTCCTCTTCTTTTTTCTCGGTATTACGGTTTAAGCTGCCACTTATTGAAAACCCACTGGTAACGGGCGGCATACCACGCGTAGGTTGGGGCTTTTCTGCAGTAACTGTTTTGCTTTGGGGCGGAGCCTCCTGCACTGCTTTGGGTGCTTCGGCAACGGGTTGGTACCCTGCAATAGGTGCACCTGCATTGGTATTTACGGGAGGAGTAACAGGAGCTGCTACAACCTGCTTAACAGGTTCAGCTACCTGCTGTGCTACTACTGGTTGCTCAGTTGAGGAGTTTTTTTTTTCGTCAACTGAAGTTAAGTTCAGCGAGCAAAGGCTTATCAAAGCCATCTCTACAAAAAGCCGTTGGTTTTTGGCTTGCTTGTAGTTAAGGTCGGCATGGTTTATAATTTTTAAACCGTGCAGTATAAAGTTTTGCGGACAAGCAGTTGCCTGCTGGCCGTATTTTGCTTTAATGTTTTCGCCTACTTCAAGCAGCTTTAACGTAAGCGGGTCTTTGCTTACCAATAGGTTGCGCAGGTGTTCGCCAAGGCCCGATATAAAGTTATGGCCATCAAAACCATTGGCTAAAATCTCGTTATATACCAATAAGGTATTGGCAATATCACCCTTTAAAATAAAGTCGGTTACCTTAAAGTAGTAGTCGTAATCAAGTATGTTCAGGTTGTCTATAACCGCCTTATAGGTCAGTTTAGCACCTGTAAAGTTTACCAGCTGGTCAAATATAGATAGCGAGTCGCGCATGGCGCCATCGGCCTTTTGGGCAATAAGGTGCAAGGCATCGGGTTCTACTTCTACATTCTCGCTTTTAGCCACATATTCCAAATGTCCCACAATGTCGTCAATCGTCATGCGGTTAAAGTCGAATATCTGGCAACGCGATAATATGGTTGGGATAATCTTGTGGCGCTCTGTAGTAGCTAAGATGAAAATAGCGTGTGCAGGCGGTTCTTCCAGCGTTTTAAGAAAGGCGTTAAAAGCCGAGGTTGACAGCATGTGAACCTCATCAATAATATACACCTTGTACTTACCAAGCTGGGGTGCAAAGCGTACCTGTTCTACCAGGCTGCGTATATCCTCAACCGAGTTGTTTGATGCCGCATCCAGCTCGTACACATTAAACGAGTGGCTCTCATTAAACGATGTACAGCTTTCGCAAACGTTACATGGCTCAATATCTTCGGTAGGGTTAAAGCAGTTTATGGTTTTAGCAAGGATACGGGCACAGGTAGTTTTACCAACACCACGCGGACCACAAAACAAAAAGGCTTGCGCCAAATGGTGGTTCTTAATTGCGTTTTTTAGGGTGGTGGTAATATGCTGCTGCCCTACTACGGTTTTAAACGTGGTAGGCCTGT
>JBIPNX010000213.1:0-4681 GCA_044378145.1 Flavobacteriales bacterium
AAGAGCTTGGGCGGTTTTGCGGCCTGCTAAAAGCTCGCCAATAATTGCCCCCAGTAAAAGGCCCATCATCATACCAATAGGGGGGATTATGAACATGCCAACCAGCATGCCTATTACGCTGCCCCAGGAGCCTGCTTTGCTTGCCCCAAAGCGTTTTCCAACCCATAGGGGTAGCAGGTAGTCTAGTACAAAAACAATGGCTATGATGGCTGCAAATACCCACATGGTGGTGTTAGAGTAGAACCTTAATTGCCATTGAATTAAAAGCATACCTGCATAGCCAATTAAGGGGCCGGGTCCCGGAAAAGGGGATGCAAAAATGCCCCCTAAACCTAGTAAGATAGATATTATGTATATTGCTATTTCCATTCTTACACTAAAAATAAGACAATAACGGCACTACTGTTGAATAAATAATAGTAAGAAGGTAACATAAGTTGAGTATATTAGTTTAATTGCATATTGTAAATTGTAGAGATTTAACCCACCCACTGTAAATGATTCGTTATATAACCACCGCTGTTTTTTTAATGTTTGCTTTGGTGCAACTATCGGCCCAAACAACAAAAATTACATGGGCAGCAGGTAATGCCAAATTACTGGCAAAATCTACCACCTTACTGGTAGAGTATAATTCTGTCGACAATAAATCGGGCGGAACACATAAATACAAACTGTTTGATGTTGCCTTTGGTACTGTGGTGTTAGAGACCAACGGCCGTAGCTTTTTTGGCCAGGGCAGTACCTTTATTATTATTGATGATAAATTTATAAGCGTTTACAATATTGCTGCTGCCAAAGCTACAGTTACGGCTAAATTTAATGTTAGCGATATTTGTAAAACAACGTATAAGGATATTGAATTTGTTGGCCTTTCTAAAAAGAACAATCCCATTTTTAAGCTTGTTGGTAGCGAAACATCGAGTTACTACATTTTTAATATGGCATCTAAAACTACCCGCAAAATGGCTACCCCTGCCGATTTTTATAAGAGCATATATATGCCTCAGAGCGGAGAGTTTGTTTACCTAACCCAAGGCGGTGGCAAACATGTTTGCTACAGCTATAACCCCGAAGATGATAAGGTTTTAATGAAAGGTACCATAAGTTCTGTGCCTGATGAAAAGATATACCGTGTGCAGCTTTCGCCGGATGGTAACCATGCTATTTACGGTGGTAAATATGTGTATGATATGAAGGCCAGTAAAATGTTGTATCAACTGCCCGTTAGCAACCAGGATATTAACTGGACCAATAGCAGCATGCAGTATAGCGGCCAAAAAGTAAGTGCCGATTTTAGCGTTAAAGGCGATAGCATTATCATCATTAAACGCCTTAAAGAGAATATGGCTTCTACTGAGAAGGTACAGATTGAAATTTACGATACCGTTTCTGATAAATCAATAAAATCATTCTTCTTTAACTACAAAGGCGATATTATGGCCGATGCTGATGTACCATCGGGCTGGGCTGCGTTTGTAAAAGATGGTAACGTTAAAATTGTACACCTTACATCTAAAAACGTTACCCGCGAGTTTAGCCTCTTAACTACCGACGATAACAATACCTTGTTTAATTCAACAGGCATGTTACCCGGCACAGGCAGCGGCACTAAGTAATTTCTAAAACTCTACTATCAAACCTATAGTTGGCAATACAATGCCTGCAGTGTTGGGTATGCTGTTGGCCACATAACGCGTTACATTATTACCATCAACATAGGTTATTTTATTACCGTTGGCATCTTGTTTTGGAGTTAAGCGTGGTGCCTGTTGGGCCTTGTAGTTTAGCAGGTTTTGAATATCAAGGTAGAGGTTAAGCGTCCACTTTTTAAAATACCATAGCTTATCCACCCTTATATCTAATTGGTTGAAAGAGCGCAGGCGCTGAGAGTTTAGCTGCGATATATCTAGTATTCCCTGGTTGTTTACATCCCACGCTGCTTGTATCAGCGATGCTGTAGTATCGGTAGGCGTGTAAGGCGCGCCGCCAACCCAACGGAAACGGATGCCGGCTACCCAGCCGCGTTTAAAGTTTTTACCTGCCGTTAGGCTTAGTAAAAAGCGGTTGTCCCAAGCCGATGGTTTGTACTCGTTACTCTTGTCGGTAAACTCGCTACGAACATAAGTGGCTGATAGTATACCGTAAAAGCCCTTGGTGATTTTTTGTTGGGCAAGGAATTCAACACCATAGCTGCGGCCTTTAGATGTAGGCGTTACAGGCGTGTTGCCAATAACACCAAAGTCGGCTCCCTGGTTGGCTAACGAGATAGAATCTTTTAGAACAAAGGGGTAGTTGTTATACGTTTTATAAAAGCCTTCAACAGTAATTTTAGCGCTGTTGCCTGCGGTATATTCTACGCCGCCAACAAGGTGGTTGCCGTTTATGTAGGTAGCGCCATTGGTCTTATTTACCAATGTGCCTTGTTGGTCTCTATAGCCTAACACGGTGTACGATGGTAGCTGGTAATACATACCCGCATTGGCATTTAAGGCCCAACGCTCGCTAATGCTGTACGATGCCGAAAGGCGGGGTGATAGTTGCTTTAATGGGTTAGCCATTTCTTTAGAGTAGCTGTTGCCATCGGCACGCAAACCGGCCGATAGGGTTAAGCGGCTGGCAAAAAAGCTGCGGCTAACCTGCCCAAATGCACCCCACGAATGGAAGTTTAGGGCAGAGCTAAAATCTACCACCAGGTTGGGGTTAAACTGTGTAGCTATTACCTGGTAGGTATTTACTTTATACTTGGCGTATTGGTAGCTAATACCGTAGTTAAACTTGTAGTTGCCCTGGCGGCTGGTGCTTTCAAAGCGGAACTTGTTCTCAATCTCGTCAGAGTTGTAATCCAGTATACGGTTGGCATCAGTCTCTACATTCAGCTTGTATTTAATGGCTGAGTTGCGCAGCATGTTGCGGCTGATAACAAAGTTTTTGTAGCCCTTTTTGGCAAACAGGCGCAGGTTGGCTCCAATGGTATAATTCCACTGGTTGTTGGTAGGTATATTCTCCAAGATATAACGCTGCTCTTCGTCGGGGTTTTCAATGCCGGTGTTCAGTTTAAACTGGTCTAATGCACCTAAGGAAACAATGGTTAAATCGGCCTTATCGCTAAACTTAACCTTGTATTTAATTTGATAGTCGTTATAGGTAGGTAAAAAGGGTAATCCCAGTATACTAAACAGCCCTTGCAAATACGAGCGGCGTACCGATACTAATAATGATGAGTTCTTTGAAATAGGCCCATCGGCAGTAAGGCCAAAGTCTGTATTGCCAACAGCACCGGTAAATACCCATTTATCGCTGCGCCCATCTTTCTGCTTAAACTCAAATACAGAGCTTAACGCATTGCCACGATTGGCGGGGAATGCGCCCGAGTAAAAGTCAACATCCTTTATAAGGTTTACGTTGATTAAACCCACCGGCCCACCTGATGAGCCTTGAGTAGCAAAGTGATTGATATTAGGTACTTCAATACCATCAAGGTAAAAACGGTTCTCATTTGGTGCACCACCACGGATTATAATGTCGTTACGAAAGGCTGGGGTAGAAGCCACTCCGGGCAGCGATTGAATAACCTTTGAAATATCTCTATTGGCACCGGGCAGGCGTTTAATTTCTTCGGCGCCAATACTCCGCAGCGATACAGGGCTTTCTTCGGTTTTGCTAAAGGGCGATGTTGTTACTTCAACAGCTTTAAGGTCGGTAGAGGTTTCTTCCAGGGTTATTTCTATGTAGGTAGGCTTGGCGTTGTTTACGTTGATATCAAACAGGGTTTTCTTTTTAAAGCCTACTAATGATACCTCCAGGTTGTAGTTGCCCGGTGTTAGGTTGGGCAGCTTAAACTCGCCATTAATATCGGTAGCTATACCGGTAGTTGTGCCTTGTATACCCACTGTGGCAAAGGGCAAAGCCTCGTTAGTTATAGCGTTTAATACCTTCCCTTGTATAATGCCGGTTTGGGCTGAAAGTATGCCTAATGATAGTGCGAAAAGTGTGCTTAAATAGTAGCGTATGTTCTTCATTGTTTGTAATCAGGTTTGCTATAAACCACTAACTATAAATAAAGTTTAGGTTTTGTGTAGAAAAAGGAATCTAATATTAAACAAAAAGCCCCGCTTGTGGCAGGACTTTAGGTTGACTAACAAAAATTCAAAAATTTAACCTAACAAGGTTTTTTTAGCAGCGTCTAAAAATTCAGCTACGCGCTCTTTGGTAGAAGCTTCGGCATATACGCGCAAAATAGGTTCGGTACCCGATGCGCGTATCATAATCCACTCCTCCGGAGTTAAGTAATATTTAAAGCCGTCAAGGTCTTCCATATGGTGTACAGGGAAGTTGCCAAATGCAGTGTACTTACCGGCTTTGCAGTTTTCAAGCACTTGTAGCTTTACCGATTCTTCAATGTGCATATCATTACGGTTGTAGGCAAACGGGCCGGTAATCTCGTACACTTCGGCAATTAGCTCGTGTAGTTTTTTACCTGTTTTGGCCATAAACTCCCATATAACAAGGCCCATCCAGATGCCGTCGCGCTCAGGTATGTGGCCTGCAACGGCAATACCGCCGCTTTCTTCACCACCTACAAGAACATCCTCAACAAGCATTTTGCTGGCAATATATTTAAAACCAATTTTAACAGTCTCATGCTCTAAGCCATAGTGGGCACACATTTTAGGCATTT
>JBIPNX010000214.1:0-4652 GCA_044378145.1 Flavobacteriales bacterium
AACCAGCTTACCATTTTTATATCGGCTGTAGGAGTAATCGGTAAGGTCAACCTCGGCTTTAACTTTCCTGTCTAATAAAAGCTCGGGGTAACCAACCTCTTCCAGGTTATATTTAGAATCAAACTCTATGTACAATGTACCCGTGTAGTCTACCCCGGCATCTCTTTTAGATAGCTTTACTTTAGCCAGATAGCTAATACGACCATTGGCATTATCCAGGAAGAAGAAATTATCAGACACTGTAGGCCTGCCATGTTCCCTTATCAGGTTTTCAAAATAGATTGGGTCGTGGTGGGTTGATGTGTTTAATACCCTTAGCGGGCAGTTATCGGCACCAAATACGGTAACTTTAATCTCGTATTTCTCCCAATACCCATTAAAATACAGCTGGTTAAGATCTTTAAATTGCTTTTTATCGGCAGCCTCGCTATTGGGCAGTAAATAGCTATGTAAAACACTGTCTTTCTGTATCTTATTATTTACATCGGTAAACAAAAACTCCAGGATTGGGTCATTCTCAGCCGCCAGACGCGATGCCATAAGCTCCCGGTTAAGGCGTTCTTTTTCTATTGTATTGGACGATATAATATAGGTTGAAAACAACCCGAACAGCAATACCAACAACAATGCCGATGTAAACGCATACCTAACACGGTGCTGAAGCTTATTGCCTATTATAATACCTGAAATAAGGAATATGAAAGCGCCATATACCATATTATCAAAATCATACCCGGCAAAAAACAACAGGTTAATACCTATAGCAAGGGCAAATGCCCCCAACCCAAATTTTAAATTATTGCCATAATAAGCAACCAGGGCAATAAGCCTATCTGTGATAACAAATAAACCAAGCAGTATTATACCAAATACAAAAAAGGCAATGTAACTGTATACTGTTAAGCTGAATAAATTATTTATATTAAATGATATATTAGAGTTGATAACCAACCCTTTAAGCATACCAAATGTATAAGGAGCGAGCAGGAATATAAACTCGAAAACGGCTACCGCAATAGTAAAGCGCAGCCAGCCGGGTATCTTCTCTTTAAAGCGGGTAAGGGTAACATACCTTGAGAATAGGTATACTACATAAAAGGCCGTCAATGCTGTCAATAATAAATCGCCTAACGAGGGCAATGTCTCCGACTCAGCATACAGCAATGGGCTGAATAACTCCAGATTATATAGGTTATCGGGGAATTTTGTGATGAAGCCAATATACCTTAGAAGGACAACCAGTACCATTAACCCGAAGGCATAAATAGCAGCATTGCGCTTTCTTCTGGTTTGCCTGCAAGCACGCTCAAAAAACAGCAGAAACAGTATTATAGAAACACAGTAGAACGAGATAGAGATATGCCTTAGCGTTTGGGCCGGCTTAAACTCATCAGGGTAAACAAGCTCATAGTTATAGGCTTGCTGTTGCTGTACTGCCGGAACCCTGGCATCGGGCAAGGGCAGGTTAATCTCAACCTCATCGGGTATATCAAAGCTTCTTTGGAAACTGTTGCTTAGGTAGGTATTCTGATAGGGGAAACTATGCTTAATAAGCCCCAGAACCACAAAGGTGATATTATCCCTCTGCCTGTAAACGCTTTGGTACCATCCGCTTTTTAACTTTACTATCCTATTCTTATAGTCTGAGTAATAAAGGTTATCTTCAACGGGAATAGAATTATCAGTCCAATAGACTAAGGAGTCGTTCCTGAAAATAAAGAGCCCACATTGCTTATCGTCGTATAGATTATCAAACTGCTGGTCATAGGTTTCTACAAAAGAGCCATAGGTGTAGGTATCAAAGTGCACATCGGCCTCTTTGATAATATCATTTAGCTGTGCATCCCTGTATTCCAGGGCCTTTTTAAATTTATAGCTAACAGATGTTTTATTTTCGGTAAAGAAGTCCCAACCGTCAATAACCCACGCCGATAGAAAGAAGAATACGGCTAAAACTAAAAATCCTGCATTTGCTCTTAACCTGGCAATCAAAATATTTTTTTTTGTGGGTTTTAACCGCAAATATAAGGCCATAAGCCTAATAAATAAGCAATATAGCTATATCAAACATAAAATCAACACCTACCTGTTCATACTCTAATTGCAAATAGCATTTTCATAATTCGCTTGGTAGTTGTATATTCGCCGCCTGATTTTAAAAAACTTAACAAGATTATGTCAATACTAGAAGGTATTCGCAACAGGGCAGGCATTTTTATAGTACTGTTTGTAGGCTTTGCGCTGTTAGCATTTATTTTACAGGGTGCCCTTGAAAATGGATCTATGTTTTTTGGCAATAGCCGCAACTTTTTAGCCGAAATCAACGGTCATAAAGTTAAATACACTGATTTTCAAGCCGAAGTAGAGAAAATAGAGAACGCTGTTATGGCCCAAACAGGCCAAACAACTATTGAGCAGCAAGTGCGCGACAATATTGTTACCGAAGTGTGGAACCGCTACGTAGCTGATTATGTTTACGCTCCTCAATACTCTAAAGTAGGTATCGACGTAACTAAAACAGAGCTTAGCGATATGCTTTGGGGCCGTAACATCAACGCCCAGATTTTACAAGCCCCTATTTTCCAGGACAGCTTAACCCGTCAGTTTAACCCTGCATTGGTTCACCAGTATGTAGATAACCTTAATGAGGACGATGAGAAAAGCGCCCTTGCTTACGACCAATGGGTAACTTTTGAAGGAAACCTTATAACCGACCGTAAACGCAGCAAATACCTGTCGCTAATAAGCAAAGGTTTTTATGTTACTAATGCTGAGGCTAAACGTAAATTCGACGGCCAAAACAAAAACGCTGTAGTTAAATATGTTGTTAAACGTTTTGATACTGTTGCTGATAGTAACATTACCGTTAGCGAAGACGATATTAAAAAGGCATACGAAGACAACAAGTTCCGTTTCCGTTTAAAACAAAACGTACGTAAAATTGATATTATTACAATAGACCTTGTACCATCTCAAAAAGACATTGACGCTACTAAAGCAAGTGTAGAGGCACTTATGCCTAAGTTTAAAGATGCTACTAACGATACCGCTTTTGCCGTTAGCAACTCTGATAAAAAAGACAATCCATTTACCAGCCTTATTAAAGGCCAGTCTACATCGCCATACGATTCTGCCGTTTATGCTTCTGCAGCAGGCACCGTACTTGGCCCATATGTAGAAAATAGCTCGTACAAGCTTATTAAAGTGGTTCGCAAAGGCGACTCTTTACAGGTTAAAGCCCGTCACATCCTGTTCTCTAAAGACAAATACTCTATTGACGTTGCTAAAGCTAAAGCCGATAGCGTGCGTAAAGCAATTAAAGGCGGTGCCGATTTTGCTACCCTTGCCCGTACCATGTCAGACGACGGTGGCAGCGGCCAACAAGGTGGTGAACTAGGCTTCTTTGAGCGCCGTACTATGGTTAAGCCATTTGCCGATGCTGCCTTTACCGGTAACGTAGGCGATATGCCAATTGTAGAAACACAGTTTGGTGTTCACTTAATTGAAATTCAACAAAAAGAGTACCCTATTATTATAGCAACTGTTATAAAAGACATTCTACCGGGTAAAGAAACTATTGATGCTGCTTATATTAAAGCTACCGATTTTGCAGGTAACAATACTACTGCTGATGCTTTTGACAAAGCTGCTAAAACACAAAACCTACAGGTTCGTCCTTTCTTTATCCGCGATGGTGATAAAGAAGTATCAGGCTTAAAAGGTTCTCGCGAGATTGTGCAGTGGGCTAATGATGATGCCGAGCAAGGTGGTGTTTCTAAAGCTTACCAGTTAGACGATAAATACGTTGTGGCTTGCTTAAAAGAAATACGTAAAAAAGGCATTTCTGATTTTGAAGACGTTAAGAAAGACTGTGAACTACTAGCAAAGCAAGCTAAAAAGGCTGACAAATTTGTAGCCGACCTAAACGCTGCTGCAGCCGGTGGTGCCACTATTGATGTTATTGCTACTAAAGCTAAAGGTGTTTTAGAAAGCGCTACCGTACCTTACAACGCTGTTTTTATTCAAGGTGCCGGCCGCGAGCTTGGTTTAATTGGTGCTATTTCTACTCAAAAAGCAGGTTCAGTATCTAAGCCATTTGTTGGCCAGGGTGGTGTGTACATTGTGTTTGTAGAAAACGTATCTGAATTACAGCCAGCTGCTAATGCTGACATGAAAATGCTTAAGAGGCAATTCCTAAGTGATTACTCATCGCGTGCATTCTCTGATGCTGTTAACGCCTTAGAGTTTAATGCTGATATAGTTGATAAACGCTACCGCTTTTATTAGTAGGTAAGAGAATATAGGAAAAGCCCTGTCTGTAAGACAGGGCTTTTTTATTTAAAACAAATAACAATTTAACAGGGTAAGCGTTATAGGCTAATATTAATTATAAAACCTCATTTTGCGGCGTCGGGCTTATGCGCTATATTTGCCGCCAATTCTAATTGTGAACACAAATATTGTCATTATACCAACCTACAACGAGAAGGAAAATATAGAGCTTATAATAAAGGCTGTATTTTCTCAAAAAGTTGCGTTTGATATATTGATAGTAGATGATTCATCGCCCGATGGAACTGCAGACATTGTCAGGAATCTTCAAAATACCTACCCCGGACGATTGCATTTAGAAGTAAGGCAAGGCAAGCAAG
>JBIPNX010000215.1:0-4651 GCA_044378145.1 Flavobacteriales bacterium
ATTGGTGGTTCGGTAACATACACCACAATGGTAATAATAGTACTGGCCGGTGGCACAGCATTGTCTGTAGCTACAAATTGCAGCAGGTTATAACCTACGTTAGTAGAATCGGGCGCAAAAGTTGCTGTAACCTGGCTAATGTTACCCGTAGTAGCACTACCGCTAAAGTTAGGCACTCCTGTAGGGTTTACCACAGTAGAAGTTGTCTGGTTTGATTCCGGTGAAAGGAAATCAAACGCAAAGTTCAATACATCGCCGGGGCATACAATACTAGTATCGCAGGCACCCGTTAGACCCGTTACTATGGGGGCAATATTGTTGTTATTGGTACAAGTGTTAAAGTTGAAAGTGCGGTTATCTAGCCAGCTTACACCATCGCTGGTGTTATTGGGGCCATCATAGTCAACACCCGCATGGTCAAAACGGCCAAACTGGGCAAAAGCAACTCCATCACCTTTGTTAGCACCAACAGTAGCAGGGGTACCACCAAAACCACCAACACCACCAGATGCTGAGCCGGTAGTCCATTGCATATCGCCGTAGCAAAACGCAACGTTAGTGCCAATAGGAATAATACTATCGGTACCATTGGTAAGGATTAACTGGAAGTCATTCAACTTATCAGCCTGGCTGCTAAAATAGCCAACCTGCCTCCAACGCACCACAATGTGGGTGGGTGTAACTTGATAATAGACCAAGCCGCTGGCAAGGTTGCGGGTATCAACATCGGCCCAAAACGGAGCCACCATAGTGTAGGAAGCGCTGGGGAATGAGCTTGAACTGAAAGTACCGTACGAAGCGTTAAACGACACATTACCATTATTGTTGATATATAGCGAGTTGTAGTTAGTGCCGTATAAGCAAAAGTTGAACGGCAGGTTAATGACACCAGATGAACCGTCGTCGTTTCTGTAATTAGGTGGAGTGTAGAAACTAAACGGCACGATGTTAAACGTGTTATCTATGGGTATCATACAATCGCACTGGGTAGTTTGCTTTTCTTGCGGAAGCCCCCCCTGCACAGGAGTAGGTGGCGCCAAAACTGAGTTTGGCGTACCAAAAATATCTTGCGGGAGCAAACCTTGCTCTTTCATCGATTGATAATCGGGACTCTCGGGCGTAATTAACGAACCATTTTGGGCGTTAGCAGCCAGAGAAATAAATACCGCTAAGATTGTTGAGAGTAGACGTGTTTCTATAGATTTCATTTTTATGTGGTAAACAAATTTAGAAAAGTGGTTTTACTTTTCCTACAAAAAAGTACTTTAGCGTTAATAAATAATCAGATAATTATGAAGAAACTAACTAAATGCTTGTTTATCAGCCCATACATTTTTCTACTATTGCTATGCCAGCCAGTATTTTCTCAAACAAAGGCTGCTAAAGTTAACATTGTAGTTAGTAATGGAACGACAACAATCAATGGTTCAACATTTAAAAGCTTTGATACTTTTACTATGGCTAGTGTAGAAAAGGTATTGGGCAAGCCCGACAGGGTAAAAAGTGGCTACAACAAGCTGCATACCTACGACAACCTGGGACTGGTATTTTTTGAAAATACCACTACCGGCAGAGTAAACGAAGTTCAGCTTTTTTTCAAACCCGAAAAAGACCTTGATTTTTGCCCAAAAAGTACCTTTACGGGTATTTTAAAAATTGAAAATCTGATTATCAATGATAAAGTAAAACTGAAAAAAGTAACCAAAAAGCTAAAGAAATACGAGTTTAAAAAATCGCTATTGGCAGACAACAGCTACCGTGGAGAACACAAATATATCTACTCTTTTATTCGATTTAACAGTAACGATATAGGTTGTGATAAAGTATCTTTCGGCATGAAAGAACCGAAAAATTAATCAAAAAAAAACCAATAAAATAAATATCATATGCAAGAAAGTGCATTATCAACCATAGTATTACCTGTAGCGTTAGGCATTATAATGTTGGGCCTTGGGCTATCATTATCAGTTGCTGATTTTACACGAGTTATTAAATTTCCCAAAGCTGTATTTATAGGCCTGTTTTGCCAAATGTTGATATTGCCTTTCGGCGCATTTTTTATAGCAAGAGCCATGGGCCTTGCGCCCGAATTTGCCGTCGGACTAATGTTACTTGCGGCTTCGCCGGGTGGTGCCACAGCAAACCTGTTTAGCCACCTATCTAATGGCGACGTTGCACTTAATATTACCCTTACTGCAATAAATAGTATATTAACCCTGTTTACACTGCCATTTATAGTTAGTACCTCTATGAATTACTTTATGGGCAGCGCGCAAGCCATTCCAATGCCTTTTGATAAAGTAATACAGGTATTTGCCATTGTGCTTATTCCTGTTTCTATTGGTATGTTAATAAAAAAATACAAGCCTACATTAACTACAAAGCTTGAAAAGCCTGTGCGAATTGCATCAGCCCTATTATTGGTTTTAGTAATTGCTGCAGCAATATTAAAAGACAAAGAAAACATTGCAGGTTATTTTGCTCAGGTTGGTATTGCCGCATTGGCTTTCAATTTGCTAAGTATGTTTAGCGGATATTTTATTCCCCGGTTGTTTAAAATTAACAATAAACAAAGCATAGCCATTGGTATGGAAATTGGCATACACAATGGCACCTTAGCTATATTCTTAGCACTCACTGTTTTAAATAATTCTACCATGTCTATACCCCCTGCTGTGTACAGTATAATTATGTTTATAACTGCGGGGATATTTGGTTATTTAATACGCGAAAAGAAACAATAAGTGGCTTATTATTGCCGCTTAGTAAATTCTTTTAATTCAAACCTAGGACTATGCATACCCCGTTTGCAACGTTGGTACTCCCCTCTTTGCTTTGTATTTTAATGCTTGGGCTTGGTATGTCTTTGTCAATGGCAGATTTTGCCCGTGTAATAAAATACCCTAAAGCGGTTATAGTAGCCCTAATATGCCAAATGTTTTTTTTGCCCTTTTGCGCATTTTTTATTGCCCTATTATTTAACCTGCAACCTGAATATGCCGTTGGCTTAATGATTATAGCATCGGCACCCGGCGGCTCATCGGCAGCTTTGCTTAGCCATTTATTTAAAGGCGATGTGGCACTTAATATTACCCTGACCGCATTAAACAGCCTGCTTGCACTTTTTACCATGCCGTTGGTAGTAAAATTTGCTGTTTTTTACTTTTATGGCAACGCCACCAATATAGCCCTGCCATTAGATAAAGTAGCCCAGGTATTTATGTATGTGTTGGCACCCGCTATTGTAGGTATGGTTATTAGAAAATACCTTCCGGTGCTTACCCATAAAACAGAAAAGCCGCTTAGGTACGGTTCTATTGCTATAGTAACATTGCTGGTTGGTTTTATAGCATACTCGCTAAGTAAAAAGTTGCCAACCTACAACGACCTGCCCATTATTGCCTCAGCCGTGCTTACGTTTAATATAGTTAGCCTGCTATGCGGTTACTATATACCCATGTTTTTTGAAATTAACCCAAAACAAGCTACGGCTATAGTTATGGAAATTGGCATACACAATACTACACTGTCTATTTTTGTGGCCTTTACCGCAATGCAAATGCCGGCTATGGCCATACTCCCTGCAATTTATGGGCTTATTATGTTTTTTACAACAAGCGCTTTTGGATATTTGATAAGAAAAAGCAACGTATAATCTTTCGCTTAAATTGTATACCTAAACAATATTAGCATATTCGGCTGTTTAAATTATATTTACTACCTTTGTAAAGCATTTTAAGAAGCAAATAACATGTTCAATTCAATTTTTTTAATAGCCGGCTTAGGTACTACAGAGATAATCCTAATATTGGCCGTAGTGCTGTTAATGTTTGGCGGCCGTAAAATTCCTGAACTTATGCGTGGTTTAGGCAAAGGCGTTAAAGAATTTAAAGACGCTAAAGACGGTACAGACAAGGGCAACGAGCCTACCAAAGAAGAGAAATAATATTCTTTTAAAGCACGGTGGTAACAGAAAATCCTACATCGCTCAAGGCCATTCGCTCGGCCTTGGCACAAAATACTTATTCTCTTAAGCAACTTGTTGCATTTTACCTGGGCCGTATTCAAGACAACGCCCACCTTAATGCTTTTTTAGAAGTTTTTGCTGATGAGGCCCTTGCTAATGCCGAGGCTGTAGACAACAACCTGCAAGCCGAATTACAAAAACCCCTTACCGGTATGGTATTGGGTATTAAAGACAACCTTTGCCTTAAAGGCCATAAGGTTAGTGCTTCTTCTAAAATTTTAGAAAATTTCGAATCATTATATACTGCTACTGCTGTTCAACGTTTGATTGACGCAGGGGCTATAGTTATTGGCCGCACCAATTGCGACGAGTTTGCAATGGGCAGCTCTAATGAGAACTCGGCCTTTGGCAACGTACTAAACCCATTTGACAATACCCGCGTACCCGGTGGTTCATCGGGCGGGTCGGCTGCTGCTGTTGCAGCAGGCTTGTGCACCGCAGCACTAGGAACAGATACGGGCGGCTCTATTCGTCAACCATCATCATTATGCGGTGTGGTTGGCTTAAAACCAACCTACGGCAGGGTATCGCGTTATGGTGCAATTGCCTATGCTTCATCATTCGACCAGATTGGCCCGATTGCCCTAACGGTAGACGATACAGCGCTTATTTACGAGATAATGG
>JBIPNX010000216.1:0-4635 GCA_044378145.1 Flavobacteriales bacterium
GTATGTCAAGGTAGCTGCCGTTTTCGCCTTGGTGTACCCCGGCCCCTAAAGCATCGTCAGTACTAAAAACATCTTTAATACCGGTAATTTTAGATAACCATTCGCGTATTTCAGGACTGTTAAGGCCGTCTTTTAGTTTTTGAAAAGCGGGGTCAAACGTAGCAAAGTTGGTGCCCTCGGCTTTCTTTTCATTTAGCCCGTTGTAAGTACGGGTCATATCGGTTGGTGCCGGAAATTTTTCAAACAGGTAGTTTGCAAAGTCTTCCTTTAAAATACCATCAAAATAAAAATGGCGGTAGGGCTTACTTTGGTTAAAAAAGGTTTTTAGGCGCTCTACTGTGGCATCGCTTAAAGCTTCCGGATTAAAAATACTTTCCATTTGTTTAAATTTTAGGCTAATGTAATCACTATCAGGCCTATTAATAAATGACAAAAATCAGCTTATGCGGTTTGCTTGTTAGCCTTTGCATGGTCGGCAAGGAATTTCTCCAGGCCAATATCAGTCAACGGGTGTTTAAGCAGGGCTGTAATAGCATCTAACGGACAGGTTGCCACATCGGCACCCACCTCGGCACATTTAATAATATGCAATGGGCCACGTATAGAGGCAGCCAGTATTTGTGTTTCAAATCCGTAATTGTCAAATATCAGGCGTATCTGGTCTATAAGTTCCATACCGTCAAAGCTGATATCGTCTAAACGGCCTAAGAAAGGAGAAACGTATGTTGCACCCGCCTTAGCAGCCAATAATGCCTGGCCTGCCGAGAAAATAAGGGTACAGTTGGTACGTATACCTTTGCCTGAGAAGTATTTAATAGCTTTAATGCCATCTTTTACCATTGGCACCTTAACTACAATTTGTGGGTGCAAAGAGGCAAGCATCTCGCCTTCTTTTACAATGCCCTCAAAATCGGTAGAGATTACCTCAGCTGAAACGTCGCCATCTACCAGGTTGCAAATGTCTACGTAGTGCTTGTAAACAGCATCGGTACCACTAATGCCTTCTTTAGCCATTAACGATGGGTTTGTTGTTACACCATCAAGTACACCCAAGTCCTGGGCTTCTTTTATCTGGGCTAAATTGGCTGTATCTATAAAGAATTTCATGTGTTTGTTTGATATAAGTTGCAAATATACTTCAAAATGAAAAGCCCTCAAAAAATGGAATACCACAATAGTTGACTTAAAAATGAGTTAATTATTTTATTTTCACCAAGAAATTGGATATTTATATTAATCGTTATATTGCGGGGCTAATTTTTGCCAATGAAAAAAACTTTTACTCATTACTTATTACTACTGGCAATACCGGTTTTCTTATTCGCCTCGTGTAAGCCCAAACCGGCTGCATGCATAAGTTCCGATTTTATACAGGTGCAGGTTAACGACCCTATAACCTTTTCAAGCTGTTCTGATAACGCAGACAGGTTGGAGTGGAATATGGGCGATGGGACAACCTTTACTTACCATACGGTATCTTATGCCTACACAACTCCCGGCACCTATATTGTAACCCTAACGGTTTTTAACGATAACGATGAAAACAGCGACGAGGTAACCAAAGAGGTTATTGTTACACCTTAAACTTCTAAACTTTTAATAAAAGAAAAGCCCCATTACTAAGTAACGGGGCTTTTTTATTTAACCGGGGATCTTATTCTTCGGTTTTCTTTTTCTTTTTAGACGGGGAAGCACCACCGCCGCCGGCTTTAATTATATCAATCTTGATGTCTTCTTTGTCTTTATCGTAGTCTACAGATATAGTATCGCCTTCTGCCAGCTTAGAGCTTAGTATCTGCTCAGCCAGGGCATCTTCAATATATTTCTGTATAGCACGTTTTAGCGGACGGGCACCAAAGTTCGCATCATAACCTTTCTCAACCAAAAAGTCTTTGGCTCCGGTTTCAAGAGAGATTTTGTAGCCAAGCTCTTCAATACGTTTGTATAGGTGCGATAACTCAATATCAATGATTTTGTAAATATCCTCTTTATCTAAAGAGTTAAACATAATCACATCATCTATACGGTTTAAGAACTCAGGGGCAAAGGCACGCTTTAGGGCGCTTTCTACAACACCTTTACTATGTTCGTTAGCGGTAGAAGTTTTGGCCTGGGTAGAGAAGCCTACGCCTTGTCCAAAGTCTTTCAACTGGCGAGAACCAATGTTAGAGGTCATAATTATGATGGTATTCTTAAAGTCAACCTTACGGCCTAAGCTATCGGTCATTTGTCCATCATCAAGGGCCTGTAGTAACAGGTTAAACACATCAGGGTGGGCTTTTTCAATCTCGTCTAACAATACTACAGAGTATGGTTTACGGCGTACTTTCTCGGTAAGCTGGCCACCTTCTTCGTAACCAACGTATCCCGGAGGGGCACCAATAAGGCGAGAGATGGCAAATTTTTCCATATACTCACTCATATCAATACGTATCAACGACTCGTCGTTGTCAAACAAGTAACGAGAAAGCTCTTTTGCCAGTTGGGTTTTACCCACACCGGTAGGTCCTAAGAATATAAACGAGCCAATTGGTCGGTTAGGGTCTTTTAAGCCGGCGCGGTTACGCTGTATAGACTTAACAACCTTTTTAATAGCTTCTTCCTGGCCAATAACCTTGCCTTGCAGGTTATCAAGCATTTTAACAAGGCGGTTGCCTTCGTTTTGGGCCACACGTTGCACCGGTATACCTGTCATCATAGCCACAACCTCGGCTACACTGTCTTCAGAAACGGTTTGACGGTGGTTCTTGGTTTCTTCTTCCCACGCTTTTTTAGCGGCCTCCAGTTGTTCAAGCAATTGGCGTTCGGTATCGCGCAGGCGGGCTGCCTCTTCGTAACGCTGGCTTTTTACAACCTTGTTCTTCTCGTCTTTAATGTCCTCAATCTTTTGCTCAATGTCTATAATATTTTGAGGAACATTAATGTTGGTAATGTGAACACGAGAGCCGGCCTCGTCTAAAGCATCAATAGCTTTATCCGGAAGGAAACGGTCGGTAATATACCTCGATGTTAAGCTAACGCAGGCTTTAATGGCCTCATCAGTATAAATAACATTATGGTGGTCTTCGTATTTACCTTTAATGTTGTTAAGTATCTGTATGGTTTCGTCGGCCGATGCAGGCTCAACCATTACTTTTTGGAAACGACGATCCAGAGCACCGTCTTTTTCAATGTATTGACGGTACTCATCTAAAGTAGTAGCTCCAATGCATTGCAGTTCGCCACGGGCTAACGCAGGTTTAAATATGTTTGAAGCATCTAAGCTGCCCGAAGCACCACCGGCACCTACGATAGTATGTATCTCATCTATGAAAAGTATTACATCAGGTGATTTCTCTAACTCATTCATTACCGCCTTCATACGCTCTTCAAACTGGCCACGGTATTTAGTGCCGGCAACCAACGATGCAAGGTCTAAAGTGATAATACGTTTATTAAACAGTACCCTTGATACTTTACGTTGAACAATACGCAGGGCTAAACCTTCGGCAATGGCAGATTTACCAACGCCGGGCTCACCAATAAGTATTGGGTTGTTCTTTTTACGGCGGCTAAGGATTTGAGATACACGCTCAATCTCTTTCTCGCGGCCTACAATAGGGTCAAGTTTACCTTCTTCGGCTGCTTTGGTAAGGTCGCGGCCAAAATTATCAAGAACCGGGGTTTTAGATTTGCTGTCGGTTACCTTTTTAGCACCCGATCCTCCACCAAAACCACCTTGTTCTGCATCATCGTCATCGTCTAACGGGTTGGCACGGTTCTCAATGTTTAGGTTCTTTTTCTCTCCTGATATCAGGAAGTCTAGTTCGTCTTTCACAGATTTATAGTCTACGTTAAATTTTTTCAGAGTTTGGGTAGCTACCGAGTCTTCATCTTTCAAAATAGAAAGCAAAAGGTGCTCAGTACCAATTTCTTCGGCCTTATAAACCTTAGCTTCTAAATAAGTAAGCTTAAGGGCTTTTTCGGCCTGGCGGATTAGGGGGATATTGCCTAATCCTGTTGTTTTTTTAGTTGTGGGTTTTATTGAATTTTCAATGTTGTGGCGCAACTCCTGCAAGTTTATGCCTAATGATACTAATACCCTGATTGCCATTCCCTCGCCATCGCGTACAAGGCCCAGCAATAAATGCTCGGTACCTATGTAGTCGTGGCCAAGGCGCAGGGCTTCTTCCCTGCTGTAGGTAATCACATCTTTTACCCTTGGTGAAAATCTCGCTTCCATAATGTTAAAATTACTAAATAATTGGGTTTACGCCTTTAATATTAATCTATACAAGCAAATGTATAGATGGTTTCAGAAAAATCAATTAACAGTCGCGGTATTTATCAACAACGGGTAGTTAAACTACTGTATGGTGTAAATTTGCCTGCTTAAAATGATTAACTTCGCATGTTATTTTACATGTATAGATAAACAACAATTGTGCTAAATAAATTTTTAGAAGAAAATAGGAAATTATGGCAGAACAAGAAGGTGGAGAAAAGATAATCCTTATTAACATTGAAGATGAAATGAAGACAGCCTACATCGATTATTCGATGTCGGTTATTGTTTCGCGTGCCTTACCTGATGTACGTGATGGAATGAAGCCTGTACACCGCCGTGTTTTATTCGGTATGTATGAAATGGGTGTA
>JBIPNX010000217.1:0-4623 GCA_044378145.1 Flavobacteriales bacterium
AAAGTTCATGCTGTCTACAGTTACAGGGCCGCCTTTAGGGCTCATAAAATCAACCTCGTATTTGGCATTGTTAAATACCAGCCAGGGTTGGGCAGCTTCGGTAAGTGTAAAGCCGGTTTTCTCGCCGGTTTTCTCTATAAAATTGGTACCGGTAATAACAAATAAAACTTTCGATTTTTTGGCATCACCGGGGTTCTCAATTTCTTCATGGCGGTCGCGGTTGTTTTGTGCCTGCTCGGGGCAGCCTGCCGTTAAAAATAATACAACGACTAGACCGAGATACCTTAAAGGTTTTATTAAAAACATGGCTTTATGGTGTTAGTTTATAAAAACTAAACAGGCATTTATTATAAAAGGTTGAAAATAAACCTTACCCACACGTAACAAACTAACAACCAATATATTTCAAAGAACCTTTATTGCAATATTAAAGCCCCTCTCCCGTGGGAAAGGGGTTGGGGTGAGGCTTTTATTCAAGGTAAATAACACGCCCTTTAGGGTATTTTACCGAATATTTAGGCGATACCTTCTTCTCCTCGCCGGTTGCAAGCTTCATGCGCCAGGTAAGTATGCCTGTATCTTTATTAAAGTCAGACCCTGCAACGTCAACATTATCAACGGTAATCTCGTTATTTTGCGGTATGGGGAAACGGTCTTGCAGCACCAGGTTAATCTCCTGTTTTTTCTTGTTCTTAACGGTAATCTCCCATGCGCGTTTATCTATGCGGTTGCTGCCCAGTACCTGACGTTGGGTAAACTCTTTGGTTTTAACCAAATCAACCACTACGTTTTTATCCCTGCCAAGTGATACCTGTAATGTATCATCGGTATTGGTTAGGTCTATTAAGCTTTTGCCTATGTAGGTGTTTTCAAAGTACACGTTGGCTTCACCATCAATCAACTCAAATTTCTCCCAACCTGTAATTTGCGCGGTTAAGAAAGCGTCTTTATCCAGTTTAGGTGCGCAGTAATATTCATAATATGCAGGCAGTTCGTAGTCTTTTATACCTACACCATTTGGTTTACCATTGCTGATAATAGTATACGGCTCATCAATAACAAATACATAGGTGGTAGGCTGAGCTACAACAGTGGTAGTAGCGTTATTACCTGCCAGATACCCTTTATCATCAGCATCGTACTTTTTGCCTTTAGCAACAACGCCCGGGGCATAACTAATACTTTCACTCACTGTCCTTCGGCTTTGGCCTGTTACTACTACCGCATCAAGGGTTTGTGTAGATGGTTGTAGGGCTATATTCATATTAACTGAAGGCCACATTTCTACATCATTATAGCCTATGTATTTCACTACTAATATGTCAGAGTTTGGAGGCAGTGCCAACCTGAAGTTACCATCTAAATCGGTGGCTGTACCAATGCCTGTGCCTTTAATCATAACTGTTGCTCCAACCAGTGGCTCGCCGGTGCTTGCATCATATAATTTGCCTGAAGCCTCTGTTAACGTAGGGTTAGGATTATAGCCTTTGCTGGGTTTATAAACGGCAGTATTAAAGTTTAAATACCATGGCTTAAGCTCAGGCTTATTATTGTTGATTGATGGGCTGCCGGTAGACAGGGTCAGCTTAACATCTTTCCAATCCTCACCACTGGTTTGCATTACGTTGGCACGCAGGTTTAAATTCAATGGTTCTGATACGCTGTTTACTACCACATCGTAGCTGGCAAACCAGCCTGCTTTGTTGGTATTATAGCTTAACGATACCGTGGCAGAAGTGGCAGCTTTGGCTGTTACTGTTACAGTAACATCATACGTCATATCGTTTTTAAAATTGGCCAGTGCATTTAGCTGGTTCATGTTTTTTGTGCGCTCCTCATTCAGCTTAAGCACCTCGCGGTCTATGGTCAATATTTTGCCATCTATCTCCCCTATCCGTGTGCGGAAAAAATCGGCCATATCTTTTAGCTGAACCATGGTTAATACCGCATCAGTCCCTTTTATGTTTTGATTAGATGTTATAAGGCCACGCTCAACAGTATAAACACCCCTATCGGTGTTCAGGTCTTTCATTTTTTCGTCAATCTCCTTGTTGCGTTTTTCCAGCTTGGCAATGTCTTCCTTGCTTTCTTTCTCGCGCAAATAGTTAGGCACCGGCGATACTTTTAATATGGTAAAACTACCTTCGCCTTTTACCTGTAGGTTGCCCACATCGGCAAACTTGGTAATGCCTTTCAGGGTAAGTTCTGTAACCCCACTTTGCAGCTGGGCCTTAGCGGTGCGGGTAACCTGTGCACCATCGTAATAAACAGTAACACGGTCTATTTTTGATGTTAATTCCTGTTTGTTTTGTGCCCATACCATAGTGGGTAAAAGCAATAAAATAATAAGATGTATCCTTTTCATAGTTCAAATTTACCCAATAACGATGCTCTCCGGTTTTATTTTCCATAAAACAGGCAATTGATGAATGAGATATAATTGAAAATATAAATTGAACTACGCTTTCTTCCAGGCGTAATCATGCATATAGTACTCAATAGTACCATCATCATAAAAATCGATAATAGCATACGCAGGAGGGAACTCCTGGTTGTTGCCACCCCACCAGGCACCACATACAGCGCCATTACATAAGTATTTTACACCCAGGTATTCCACAGCATCTTGCAGGTGGATATGCCCGCTAAGGCATAGCTTTACATTCTTATGTTGGTGGAATAAGTCTTTCAATTCAAGCGCCTCTACATGCATTAAACCGCCGGGAACGTTCCATCGGTCTTTCTTTATGCGCTTGCCATCCATAAACACACACATGGCGTAAATGGGTATGTGGCTAACAATGCATATAGGCGTAGTTGCAGGTGTTTTTTTCAGTTCCTCTTTCAGCCAGTCTTTTTGTTCGTTATCCAGCTTGGCAATATAACCGGGGCCATGCTTGGTAGTACTATCCAGCATTATAAAATGCCAGCCGCCTAAATCGTAGCTGTAATATTGCTTAGGTATTTTCAATTCTTCAACAGCCCATTGCTTACCGTAGTTATCGTCTTTTTTATACTTGCCTAAAAGTCCCCAGCCCCATACATCGTGGTTGCCAAGTAGTGGGTGTGTTGGCAGTGAACATTCGTCTTTCAATATCTTATTCCATAAATCCCACTGGGTTTTGGTACGCTCCCTGCTTGCGCTGAAAGAATCCATTACACAATCGCCGCTAAATATGATAGCCTCGGGTTTATCGGTCATATTCTGAACCTCGTGCAGGGCTGCTTCAAAGCCATAAGGGGCTGCACCCTGGGGTTGCAAATGCACATCGGTAAAGTGCGCCAGGCGCATGCTGCGTTTACGGTTGGGCGATACAATAGTGTTTGCCGCACCTAAAAATTTGCCCGGCACCATGCTTAACGCGCCTGCCGCCAGCGCCGACCGTAGAAAGCCTTTACGTGATGTTTTCATGTTCTAAATATATAAAACGGAATGGTATAAATAGACAAGGGCGGCCATGCACTTCTCGTGCTCTACGGGCCACCCTGTTTGTTTTCGCTCAGGACAAAGATGAGATAGCAGTTTTAACTTAAAACAGCAGTACCGTTAAGTTATTGTGAAGCCTGTATAAGTGGATTATACATCATTATAGCGTGGTTTACCGTTACCAGTTCAAGCTCTTCGGTACTATCGGCTATGTTAATTTTACGTTTCCATATTTTATTATGGCGTGTATAGCCGCCCCACCACTGGTGTTTAAAGCTATGATCACTCTCAAATACTTCGTAGTTATACTCTGCTGCTTTGTTGCTCCTAACCTCGCCATGTAAATACCCTTCTTCAATCCACAGGTTTAGTTGAAACACTTTATCGGTTGGGTTATGTATTTGCAGGTCGATATAGTTATACGATAACGTTGCACCGCTGCCAAAGGGCAGTTTGCGGTTAACATCAGGAAAAACATCGTAGCTATGCCTCCAACGTTCAGTAACCTGCAACGGAGTGTGCAGTGCCATCCAGTAGATTAAATTGCCCAACTGGCATAAACCTCCGCCAATGCCCTTGCCTATTTTACCATCCTCTAACGTAAGCCCTTCTAAGTAGCCTTTTTGTCTGGTAGGCCTGCCTACCAGCTTCCATAGGGAGAAGGTTTCTCCCGGCTTAATTACTATGCCTGTAATGTTATTTATAGCTAACTTAAGGTTGGTGGTTTTGTTATGCTGCAGGTACATTTCCACATCTTTAAGCGGCCTCAGCAAAAACGACCGGTGCTGTGCTACCGAATAGGATAAACGTGTAGCCTCAATTGTACCGGCATATTTTTTGCCACCCAAAAGCCAAGCCAACCTGCGCTTTAAAACAAAGAACTCTTTGCCTGCTACTCTTCTAAAATAGCTGCGCTCAATAGGTTTATCTACGGTATTATTCAGCATGGTGCTAGTATAAAGCTAAGCAAAAAAATCCCCCACATTTTCATGTGAGGGATTAGGAATGTTTATGAGTGTAAGCTTGCGCTTATTCTTCTACTGAAGTAGCTGCTTCGCGTTTCTTTTTAGACGATAACAATAGTTCGTACTCTTCTTTAGAGCCTACTATAATGTTTTCGTACTCGCGAAGACCGGTACCTGCAGGTATTAAGTGACCTACAATTACGTTCTCTTTCAAGCCGCGTAGCTCATCAC
>JBIPNX010000218.1:0-4607 GCA_044378145.1 Flavobacteriales bacterium
TCTCCTAACTCTTTAAGTAATAGCCCGCTTTCTTTCAGTTGATTTTCCTTTTCGGCCAGCAAAGCGTCCTTCTCTTCCAGCTGCTTAATCAGGTTTGTATCAGATGATGCAACATCTTGATTTTCATTTAGTTTAGCCACCAACTCGGCATTCTCTGCCCGGGCGCTTTTCAGGTTGGCTTCCATCTCACTTAGTACGGCCTCTTTTTCGGCCAGTTGGGCAGTAAGGGCGTTGTTACGCTCTACCAAATCCATGCCCGCAGCCCCCTCAGCTTCCTTTTTTTTAAGCAGGTGGGCCAGGTTAGCGTTCTCGTCCTCGGTATTTTTAAGGCGTTCAGTTAACTTGGCATGCGAAGAAATAAGCTGCTCAATTTTCTCTTTTAATGTATCTATTGGGGCCTTCAAATCGTTCATATAGTAAATGTGTATTGCCAGTAAAAAGGTTTGCAAAGTTATTTGTTGAAAAGTTACTTACAACTTTAAGTACAAAATAAGTTTAGGGGCATACAAATTGAAACACATTGCAGGTAATTAAGAAAAGAAATCCCAATTGAAGAATATATTAGTATTAACCGTTTTAATAGTTTGTGCATCAGTAGGTTTACACGCGCAAACAAAGCCATATCCACGCGATTATTTCGCTAACCCATTAGAGTTTCCGGTAAGCCTTTCGGGCGGATACGGCGAAATACGCCCCAACCATTTCCACGCGGGGATAGACCTGCGCACCCAACAGGCCATTAACAAAAGGGTGCTTGCCGCTGCCGATGGCTATATATGGCGCATTGTAATTAACATGAGGGGCTACGGAAAAGCCATTTATGTTAAACACCCTGCCGGCTATGTTACACTGTATGCTCACTGCACATCGTACGCCCCCGAGGTTGAAAAGTGGATACGCATGTACCAGTACGAAAATAAAAAGCCTGAGTTTGACCTCTACCCCGACTCTACCCTGTTCCCCGTAAAAAAGGGGGAACTTATTGCCTTTAGCGGTAACACCGGTAGTAGCGGCGGCCCGCACGTACATTTTGAGGTGCGCGATGCCAAAGGCGAGACGTTAATACACCCTTTGCATTTTGGCTTTATAAACGAAGACAGGCAGAAGCCTTATTTCGCCTCAGTAACGTTATACCCTCTGTCTAACTCAGCATACATTAACAAAAAGATTACCGACCAGTCGTTCCCGGCAGATTACCGCGACAGCACCTACACTGCTGTTTTTGAGCACCGTAAAAAAATACGCCGCCGTAAGTATAAAGTAACGCCCGACACCATAAGGGTATATGGCACTTTTGGCATTGGCGTTGAAGTGTTCGACCGCCTGCAGGGCATACGCACCAACGTAAACAAACTGGAGGTTTTTGTTGACGATAAGCAGACCTTTGGCTATAAGCTGGACGAGTTTAAGTACTCTGAAACACGTAACATTAACGCGCTGATTGATTACGAAGACCGTTTATCATCTAACGAGAAAACACAGAAGCTATTCCTGCAGCCTAACCAGAAGCTGAGCTTTATCCGCAACGACCTGGGCAGCGGCAAAATTACAATTACTGATGACCAGGTGCATGTGATTAAGGTAGTGGCGACTGATGTGTTTGGCAACCAGAATACCCTGCGCTTTATTGTTAAGGGCGAGCCTGATTATCTTGATTTAAAGCCCCACCCCGATAAAGAGTATGTGCAGCTAATGCAGTACAACAAGGACGAAACCTTTAAAACAACCGATGTTGAAGTATTCTTCCCTAAAGATGTATTGTACGATACCCTGCATTTTAAATACGGTAAAACCCGTGGCAAAGGAGGGTATTACAGCCCCGTACACCGCATACACAGTCCGTATACCGCCCTTGCCGATAACATTGAGGTTAAAATTAAAACCGATTACGTAGCGCCTGAATTGCGCAGCAAGCTGGTAATGGTAAACCTTGGCACAGGCAGTATTGGCGGCACTTACGAAAACGGCTGGATGAAAGCCAAGACTGTTTACTTCGGGTCTTTCGCCGTGGCAGCAGATACCAAAGCGCCTACCATTTCTATGCGCGGCAAAGAGCCTGAGTTTATTGTAAAAAAGAAAGGCCGCAAGGGCAAAGTTAAATACATCAAAACCAAGAAGAAAAAACGCCGTGGCAAGCGCGGTAAAAACCAGGAGCCCGAAGTTAAAAAGCCCCGCCTGCTTAGCGAATACAACTTTACCATTAGCGATAACCTCAGCGGCATAGCCCGCTACGATGGCTATATAGATGATGTTTGGGTGCTGTGTGAATTTGACCCTAAGACCGCTACGCTTACCTACCACTTTGATGAGAACATGACCCCACAATCGGCTTGCTTTAGGTTAGAGGTAACCGATAAGGTAGGCAACGTAGGCAAGTACGAGTTTGATATTGGCAATATCATCATTAAGGTAAATCCTCCGGGGGTTTATCAGTAGGTGCTGGGTTTTAGGTTTTAGGTGCTAGGTTCTAGCTTGTAGATTAATTATATATTTGGGTATGGTTGATTCTATTGCAGGCCAAATACTTGATGCCTTTTATGATGCGGATCATCGTAAGGTAATTAGCCTATATACCGATAATAAATCAGGCTTAGCAGAATCAGAAAGAGAAGAAATACTAGGCGAAGTTGCTGCCAGTTATTTTGAAATCAAAGACTTTGGCTCTTTTCAGTCGTTAATTTACGATGCGCTGGAAATTGAAATCGCCCAAGACCCCGGCTCATTAAAAACACAAACATTGTTTATGTTACTGGCTATGTGGTCTTTTGAAAATATGAGCAAATGGAGCAGCTATAAAATGATAAAAGGCTATAGAAAGCGGATTGTTTTTAATGAGTCAATGGAAGAAGCCTATCAGAAAAATGAGAAGTATATTTACAAGAACCGAATTGCCCCTGTTTTAAATTTACTATTCATTACTCTTTTTGTTGGGTATCAGGCATTATACTGGTTTAACTATGTGAATTTACCATTGGGTTGGCACGTGTTAGTACAATTTGCATTTTTAATCCCCTTACTTCTATCAATTGTTGCACCTGCTAAATTGCAAAAGGGTATTATGGGTTTGATTAGCTACTCAATAAAAAATTAACTAATCTCAATTACCTATTCCCTATTATTACCTTTGAATCATGAAACTCGACGTTTACAAAGTTGATGCCTTTGCATCTGAGCTATTCACCGGTAACCCTGCCGCTGTTTGTCCGCTAACAGAGTGGCTACCCGATACCCTGATGCAGCAAATCGCTATGGAGAATAACATCTCCGAAACGGCTTTCTTTGTTAAAGAGGGTGACCAATACACCATCCGCTGGTTTACCCCTGCGGTAGAAGTCGCACTATGCGGGCATGCTACTTTAGCTTCGGCACATGTGCTGTATAACCACTTAGGGTATGCCGAAGATTCTATCACTTTTGTATCGCCTAAAAGCGGGCCACTGCCTGTAAGTCGTGTGGGCGATAAAATAACATTGGACTTTCCCTGTGCCCCATTAACGGCAGTGCCCAGTATGGAGCCGGTACTATCATCATTAAACACCAACGTGCTGGAAGTGTATCGCGGCACTACCGATTTTTTAGCTGTACTGGAAAGTGAAGAAGCCGTTCGCAACTTTGTACCCGATTTTGAACGCATAAAACAAAGCGAGTGCCGTGGAATAATCATCACCGCCAAAGGCAACGAGGTTGATTTTGTATCACGTTTTTTTGCACCACTGGCTGGGGTTAATGAAGATCCTGTAACAGGTTCGGCACATACCATGCTTACCCCCTACTGGGCTAAGGCATTAAACAAACAGGAGCTAACGGCGTTACAGGTGTCAGCACGCGGCGGCAGGCTTTGGCTTACTTTGCAAGGCGACCGTGTATTAATAGCGGGTACTGCAAAAACGTTTTTAACGGGGTCTATTCTGCTACCCTAAAAGCAGTATTTTAGCATCAATGAAAGTCACACCCCTTTCGTATAAGCAAACGGGCTTCTTTTCGCAGCTTATTGCCGATTACCTTGACGAGCACGCAAACGTTGCCCCCTTATATAGTTTCCCGTTTACCCAACAGGGTTTTGAAAAAGCCATTGCTTACCGTCAGTCTAAGCCTGTAGACAGGGCTGCATTAGTAGCTGCATTAGAGCAACAATACAAGCAAGGCAATACCATTACGGGCACTGCTACGGCAGCCAACATTCAACTTTTAAAAGACGATAACACCTTTACCATAGTTACCGGCCACCAGCTTTGCTTGTTTACCGGGCCATTGTACCTTATTTACAAACTGGCCGATTGTATTAGCCTGGCCCGCCAACTAAAGGAATGGTACCCGCAGCACAACTTTGTGCCTGTGTATTGGATGCATACTGAAGATGGCGACGTGGAAGAAATAAACCATGCGTACCTCTTCAATAAAAAAATAACATGGGATGCAGGACAGGGCGCAGCAGGTATGCTTTCTACCGAAACGCTTCAACCTGTTATTGATGAAGTAGCAGGCATGTTGGGCGATAGCGATAATGCTAAAGAACTACTTGCATTAATAAAAGAAAGCTACCTAAACCACACCAACCTGGCCGATGCTACCCGCCATTTTGTTAACGCATTAATGGGTGAGTATGG
>JBIPNX010000219.1:0-4602 GCA_044378145.1 Flavobacteriales bacterium
AACAGGCGCAGGTAACTGCACGGCAACAGGTTCTGTTACTGTGGGCTCATCAACCGGTATTACACTAACATCATCATCTACTAATGCAAACTGTAACCAGGCCAATGGCAGCGCCACTGTGGTAGCCACAGGTGCAAGTGGAAACTATAGTTACTTATGGAGCAATGGTGGCACCAACAGCAGCATTACTAATGTGGCTACGGGCTCGTATAATGTTACTGTTAACGATGGCCAAGGTTGCACCGCAACTACATCAGTTAACGTGGGGCAAAACACGTCTATGACTTCTACAGTTACGGGTACAGGAACAACATGTAACAGTCCAAACTCAGGCACGGTAGATTTATCTGTAAGCGGAGGTACACCAAACTATACGTACCTATGGAGTAACAATGCTACAACACAAGACCTTAGTGGTGTTGCTGCAGGTACCTATACAGTAACTATTACTGATAATGCAGGTTGTATAATTACTCAAACATACGATGTTGCAGCGCCTGATATACCGGTAGCTACTGTTGATGTAACAGATGAAAGTTGCAAAGGCCTTGGCGATGGTGAAATTGATTTAACCGTAACCGGTGGAACAGGCCCATACACTTACTTGTGGAACACTAATGCAACTACTCAAGATATTAACGACCTAACACAGGGCACTTACGACGTTACTGTTACCGATGCTAATGGTTGCGTTGTTACAGCATCAGGAACTGTTATTCCGGGTCCTGATTTCCCAATATCAATCAGCCTGGTAAACGGAGTGTTAACGTCTACTACCGCGCCTAACTACCAGTGGTTTTTCAACGGACAGATTATTCCGGGAGCTACGGGCCAAACGTATACGCCAACGCAGCCGGGTTCTTACTCTGTTAATACCACTACGCCAAACGGTTGCAAATACGGTTCTAATGTTATTATTATAACAGGTGTTGACGAGGCAAGCAACTTTGCCAACATCAACGTATTCCCTAACCCTGCCAGCGATAATATTACCATTAAGATAGACCTGCTATCTCCACAAAAAGTAGTGGTTGATTTGGTTGATGTGTTAGGCCGCAAAATAAGCCAGACAACTAATGGCAGCAAAGCATCAAGCTACCAGTTTAACATGTCGGTAAAAGACCTAAGCCAGGGTATGTACTTCCTAACCGTTACCACTGAAAACGAAAGCAAAGCGGTTAAGCTGATTGTAGGGAATTAAAAGTGAAAAGATAAAAGTGAAAAGCCCTGCTGTAATAGCGGGGCTTTTTATTTTGATAGAAACTGATAATCTTCCGCTTCAAAAATTTTATTAAAAACCCGGATATACTTATCCCTGTTACCAATAAAAAATTTGATTGCATATATGGCTATACCCACAGGTAATACCATAAAAACATAGGTTAGCCAATTTGCATCTTGGTTCCCTACAAGTATTATAATATTAACGGCAAGTATAAACAAGCAAATAAAAACAACTAAAAACAAGTATAAATACAGAGGCTCAATAGTAACCGTAATTGTTGTTTCGCTTACGTTCTCTTTTATAGTGCCATTAATGATGATACCTTCCTGGCCCACTTCGCTGCCATAAGGGTTTACGCTGATAAACTTTTGCCTGAATTCGAAACAGTTGGCTTTAAATACGTGCTCGTATTGTTTAATCCCATACCCGCCAGTCAATTCGTTATCCGTGTACACCTCTTCTTCTGCCCACAATTTTAATAGGTTTGCCTTTACCTCTTCGGTAGTAAGCTTGGTTTTAAAAACAACTTGGGTATAAGGCAATAACCGCATGGCGTAAATATAAAAAACAAAACCCCTCCGCCTTAGGCGGAAGGGTTCCAATTATTTCCTAGAAGCTAGCACCTAAAACCTAGCACCTACTATGCTTCCTCACCAACACCCTCTTTCAGGCGTTCAGCATTTTCGGCTACGGCAAGCGCATCAATTACCTCGCGGATGTCGCCATCCATAAAAACGGGTAAGTTATGCGTGCTCCAGCCAATGCGGTGGTCGGTAACGCGGCTTTGCGCGTAGTTATAGGTGCGGATTTTAGCAGAACGGTCGCCGGTAGAAACCATAGTCTTACGTTTCTTGCTCATTTCCTCGTTACGCTTGGCAAGCTCCATTTCGTAGATGCGAGAGCGTAATACCTTCATGGCCTTTTCAGCGTTTTTAAGCTGCGATTTCTCGTCCTGGCACGATACCACAATACCTGTTGGGATATGCGTTAAACGCACTGCAGAGTAGGTAGTATTTACCGACTGTCCGCCGGGGCCTGATGAGCAGAATAAATCTTTACGTACATCGTTAGCGTTAACCACCACGTCAAACTCTTCAGCCTCGGGTAATACAATAACTGTAGCGGCAGAGGTGTGTACACGGCCCTGTGTTTCTGTTTCAGGAACACGCTGCACACGGTGTACACCGCTTTCAAACTTTAATATGCCGTAAGCGCCATCGCCCATTACGTTAAAAATAATCTCTTTGTACCCGCCCGATGAACCGTCGGTATGGTCAACCAGTTCCACTTTCCAGCCTTCGCGCTCGCAAAAGCGGGTGTACATGCGGTAAAGGTCGCCGGCAAAAATACCTGCTTCATCGCCACCGGTACCTGCGCGGACCTCCACAATAGCATTTTTAGCGTCTTCGGGTTCTTTGGGTATAAGCAATACCTTCATCTCTTCTTCCAGCTTCTGGAATTCCTGGGTTAATTCGTCCAGTTCCATTTTGGCCATCTCGCGCATTTCGGGGTCCTTCTCCGTAGCTAAAACCTGTTTAGAGTACTCAAGGTTGTCGAACACGTTTTTGTAAATATGGTACGCGTCTACAATTGTTTTAAGGTCTTTATATTCTTTATTAAGCTGGGCAAAACGCTTCATGTCGTTCATTGCCTCGGGCTGAGACAACAGAACTTCAACATCCTGCCAACGTTTCTTAATAGCTTCTAACTTATCTAACATTATACTAAATTTTGTGCAAAGATAGGGAATTTTGAGGAGAGAGAAGAGAGCAGGGAGGAGAGGCTACAGGCACACAAGTTTATGACATACATCATTATAAATAATTATGGGTTGCATTACCTTTGATACATGGCAAAGAAAGTAAGTAAATTCACTAGCAGGATACCCTGGGCTGAAAAGATGAAGAAGCCTGCGGAACCCGTTGTTGAGGTAATTGCTAACAGCACAAGCAAAACATACCCCGATGGGCGCATGCTTATTCCTACCCCTATGGCTATTGACGAGATTGTAAAGACAATACCCAAAGGTGAGTTAATGACATCGGGCAAATTACGCGCAATGTTAGCCGATAAGTTTGAGGCTGATTATGCCTGCCCCATGACAACGGGCATCTTTTTACGAATAGCGGCCGAATATGCCAACGAGCAAATGAACAACGGGGTTAAAAAAGTTACCCCTTTTTGGCGCGTTATCCGCGACGATGGTTCGTTGATAGATAAACTGCCCGGCGGTATAGAGCACCAGGCAGAGTTACTTGAAAAAGAAGGTTTTACCTTTATACCCAAAGGCAAAAGCAACCTAAGGGTAAAGGGGTTTGAAGAATATATTTAGTTTTCACCCCCTCCCCAAGCGCTAATGCGCTTGGTACTCCCCCTTTGCAGGGGGAGAGCTTTATTACTTCTAATGCGCTATATACAATTTGGCTATCAGCTCATCCGTAGCACCATCGCTGTATAAGCCATAGCCATTTACCAGGGTGCCTTTTATCCCGTCTTTAGACTCTAAGGCATAGAGCACCGATTGGTCGTCGGGGTCTGTCATGCCTTCAAAACGGTACACCTCGGTTACCTCAAAATCATCGGGCATTAACACCAGGTCGCCACATTCAAGGCAATCATTTTTTATGTTAAAGTCGAATGTATAGCCACGGGCCTTAAGGTCGGCCAGGCCATCAACTAACGATTCATACTTTTTCATTGGTCTAACGGTTTAGGTAGGCACTGTACATCCAAACAAGTTTTTCCTGCTGGCTTACATAATCACTCATAATAGAGTTTGTTCCCTCATCGCTTGCCTTGTCCGATAGTTCCAGCAAAGCACGCTCTTTGGTAATAATTATTTTAAAGCTGTCCAGTATTTGCGCCAGGGCTTCTTTACCGTCAGATACGTTTGTTTTTTCCTTTATCTGCGATTTTTTAATGTACTCGGTAAAACTGTGTACAGGGGTGTGCCCCAAGGTTAAAATACGTTCGGCTATTTCGTCAATTTTTAGCAATGCGTCGTTATACAATTCTTCAAACTTAACGTGTAGTTCAAAGAACTTTTCGCCCTTAATATTCCAGTGGTATCCACGCACGTTCATGTAGAATATCTGATAATTTGTAAGCAAATCGTTAAGGCCGTCTGCAAGCTCCTGGCATTTTTTTGAGTCGAGGCCAATAACATTAAGGGTTTTGGCTGCTTTTTCTGTTTTGTTTTTCATTTGGTGTGTATTATTATTCTATAACAAAAACGAATGTAAATGTTTCAAAAATTTAAAATATTATTTCAACTTTAATTTTTAGATGAACCTACAAATATTGTTTAAACATTATTTACAAAAGCATTTATTATGAGGATAGAAGAGGAGTTGAAAACCAAAGCCTTTGGCAACGAG
>JBIPNX010000220.1:0-4587 GCA_044378145.1 Flavobacteriales bacterium
TCGTTAGAACCTGAACCCGCCATACCGTCAATCTTGGTTTTAAAACGCATGCTGTTTAACTCAGCACCTGCCGATTTTAAGCCATCAAACTTGGTATCTAACGCGGCGCGGTAACGTTTGTATAAACCGTCTTTCTCCTTCATTGGCACGTGGCCAATAGCAGCCCACTCGTTTTGCAAGTCGTTAAGCGCGGTAAGGGTTGCTTTAGGGTCGCCGGCTTCTAAAGCTTCAATGCGGGCAATCAGTTCGTTTTTCTTGATCAGGTTTTCTCCCTCACTCTCTGCCAACGAACCAAAATGCTGTTGCTTGCTGTTGAAGAACGCATCGCATGCCGCGCGGAAACGTGCCCATAGTTTATCGCTGTAACGCTTAGGTATAGGGCCAACGGCTTTCCACTCCTGTTGCAGGCGGATAAGCTCGTTAGATGTACGTTTCCAGTCGGTACTGGTTTGCAACGCTTCGGCCTGCACACATAAATCTGTTTTCTTTTTCAGGTTATTGTGCTGCTCGGTTTTTATCTCTTTATAGAAATCGTCGCGTTTATCAAAAAACACTTTGGTAGCGCCACGGAAACGTTTCCAAATTTCGTCGTTATGCTCTTTAGGGGCAAAGCCAATGCTCTTCCAGCTATCGGTAAGTATGTTTACCTCGTTGGTAAGCTCCTGGGCAATTTTAGCCGATGATACATCTTTAGCGGCAAGTTCTTCGGCCTTTTCAATAAGGGCTTGTTTAAGCTGCAGGTTTTTTTGCTGAACCTCTTGTAACTGACCAAAGTACTCGTTGCGGCGCTCGTAAACTTTATCTAAAGCCGCTTTAAAGCGGTTCCATATTTCGTCGCTTTGGGCTTTAGGCACAGGGCCTATCTGCTTCCACTCGTTTTGTAAGGCTTTTACACCGTCCATTGCTTTTTTAACAGAAGACTCGGCTATAAACTCCTCTGCCTTTTGGGCAAGCTCAGTTTTAAGCTCCAGGTTCTTTTTCATATCAAGGTCGCGCAATTCGCGGTGCTGTTTGATATGGTTGTAGATAAGCGTGGTGTAGTGGTTATAGGTACGCCAAATGTGAGCTACTTCGCCCGGAGGGATATTACCTACCTGGCGCCAGTTATTTTGTATCTCGTGGAAACGTTCAAATACCTTGCGGTCGTTTTCCTCATTTTCTATCAGGGTGCGCAACTGCTCCAAAATATCTTTTTTGGTAGCCAGGTTGGCATTCATTTCTTTATCGCGCAGCTTGCGGTCGTCAGCTTCTAAGCCACGGAACTTGCCATACAGCGCATCAAACTGGTCTTTAAGCGGACTATCGGGCGGAGTAAATTCCTCCTTCATACCTCCACCGTTCAAAAAGTCAACAAGCAATACGTTGTTCTCTTTGTTCAGGATGTCGTTAAAAAAGTCACGGATAACGCGCACTTTCACCCGCGATGTTTTCACATCGGCTTGCTCTACCAATTTGGCTAACTCATCAATAAGCTGCTCTTTGTTAAGGGTAGCGTAGTTAATTTGCTCAATGTGGTGCTCGGCAATTTCCTCGTCGGTTTGCGGTGCTTGTTCAACTTCGGTATTTTCTACCGCTTCGGCTTCAACCACAGGGGCTTCGGCAATGTAGCTTTCTCCCGGTTCGGGTGCTACCATAGGTTGTTCTGCCGCCGGCTCTTCAGCAGGTTCAGAAGCAACGGGGGGCATTTCGGCAACAGGCTCTGCCTGCGCTTCAGGTTCAACTGGCAATTGCTCAACCGATGGTTGTACAGAGGCTGTTTCCTCTGCATTGTCAACCGGCAGGTCTTTGTTTTCGCCGTTGTTTAGGGCATTCTCATTCAAATTCTCCATAAATCCCTTTAAAAGGTGATACTAATATAACTATTTTTTTTCAAATCTTACGCCTTTGCGGTTTTGCAGGGGCGGTAAAAATATAAATAATCAATACTCAAAAAACCATAAAACGTGGCAATTTGCTTTTTAGCTTATGCCGCGGTATTTTTTTACGTTTTCATACGCCTGGTTTAGGCGCTGAAACTTCTCTTTTGCCCCCTTCTGCACATCTTCTCCCAGGTGCGCAACCTTATCGGGGTGGTACTTAATAGCCATGCGGCGGTAAGCCTTCTTAACCTCATCGTCTGTAGCAGTAGATGTTATCTCCAGCACTAAATAATCACTTTCTATTGATTGGGTATATGTTGCTTTAACGCTGCTATAATCATTTTGGTTCACACCCAGGTAATATCTTATTTTATTCAGCGTGTCGGTTTCATAAGCGTTAACATCTCCATCGGCTGCCGCAAGGCCCGATAGGAAATGTACCAGCTGCAAACGCTCGGCATAACTCATGTACATACGTATCTGCATACATACCTCGCGCAGGTTAAAGTCCTGCTTAAGCATTTCGCGCAACAGCAATATCAGCTCCTGTGCCTTGGCCTCGCCAAACGAGCGTACAAAAAAGCTCCGTACATAATCCAGTTCAGCTTTAAGCACCTTTCCGTCGGCCTTCATCATGGCGGCGGTAAGTATCACCAGGCTAACCCCAAAGTCGCCCTGGCGGGTACGTTGTTGTTGCCCCCCTTTTTTGCCTTCAACACGCGGTGTATCGTCTACAGCCGCTTCGTCTATCAAAGCACCCAGCATAAAGCCCAGCAAACCGCCAATGGGTCCGCCAAAAGCCCAACCCAAGCCGCCTGTAAGCCATTTGGCTATTTTCATTACAAATAATTTAAAGTTAAATTTTTTAGGTAGAAATCTATTCTATAGAAAGAAGATTAGGTTATGAGTAGACCGTTTGAGTTACAATTTTAGTGTATTTCTATAAGAACCTGGTTCTTTTCTACGGCCTGTCCTTTGTTGACGTTTATTTTTTTCACCACCCCTTCGCCCGGCGATTTAATGATGTTTTCCATTTTCATGGCTTCTAATACCAACAATGCATCGCCTTTGGTAATAGTATCGCCCTCGGCAACCAAAATATTAAGCACAAGGCCCGGCATAGGGGCTTTTATGTTGTTTAGCTTGGCTGCAGCACCGGCGGTTAAGCCCATGCCTGCCAGCAGGTCGTCCAGTTTATCTTTAAGGGTAATATCGTATTTGCTGCCGTTTATCTGCAGGGTGTATTGCTTGCTGTCGCGCTCGCTTTTAAGCAAAACCACAGTGTACGATTTGTTGTTGTACAGCACACTCATGCCAGTCTCGGGGGCGCCGGTAGCGTCCAATTCGTAGGCCATGCCCTCTACCAACCCTTTAAAAGGATTAGCGGCTTCGGGCTCAATGGTGTATTGCTTTCCGTTAACGGTGGCTTTTAACATAAGGAGACAAAAATAGCTATTTCAACTTATAGCCAACACCTCTAATAATTAATAATTATGAATTAGTAATTATTTAGTTACCGTAAACTTATAGAATGGGTTACGGGCATCAACAATGGTTAATGCATTATGTACTGATATAAAATAGTTGCTTAATTCCTCTCCGCCATGCTCCAGCATGCTTTTTTCAGCTTCGGTTTCCGGTGTTAATCGTACTACAACATCTTTCTGGCTGGTTGATATCTCCCTCTCCTGAATAGTTTCGAATTTCATTATGTATCGTTTCCTTATCTAACCGCAAAGGTGGTAAATAGTTGCTTACCAAAGGCTGTTATTTTACAGATATACTTACATACTGTTGTTAATTATTTCCTAACCAAAACTCACGATTCATTCCCGCTCCTAAACCAATGGCTTTTGTATAACGGCAGGTTGCGGCGGGTAAAAGGCGCACGTACATATACTTCTGTACCCGTCCAGTTGGTTTGAGTAACATATATAATAGGCTGTCCGATAAAATCGAAATAAGGTATTTCCCATTTCCATTCGTATGTAATAATAGATGGGCCTCCGGTTGTTACAATATCCTGATGAGGAAAGAATATACCTGAATAAGGATAATCAATAAAATCAAGGCGTTGGGCTTGCTCTGTAACATAAATACCATCTGTATGTACAACCCTATCATTTTGGAGCCTGTTTAAATACACCCTTTTGCCCAGCATACTATCTGGCAATTCCAGCTTATACTCGCCCAAATTATTTACATCGGCACCAATCTCGGGGTGGTCAAAAACCTCTATACGGTTTTTACCAAAAAGAATAGCCCCTATAGTATTTTCATCGTACTGCTGGCCGCTGCCCACCACACCGTAAACCACATTAGGGCGTATATCAATACGGTCTAATTCAATATTTATATCAAACCGGTTATTATCGTTTACTGATAATGATACCGTTTTATCGTGGTAGAAATGGCTCTTAACAACAACCTCAACCAGGCTATCGTTGGGCTTTTCAATCTTCCTGTCTACAACTATAAAGCCGTTGGAATCGGTATAACCATCACTCCACATAACTGTGCCCTGGTTTACCTTAACGCTACTAAATTGTAGCGGTTTACCCGTAGCCTTATCCGTTATTTTAACTACAATTTTAATATCCCTTGCCTCAGGCTCATCAACAGGTAATTTGTTGTTATGATGAATTTCTAACGGAACTGTGGCCTTAGCCTGCACCGATGATGTTATCCCCACCAGCACAGCCGCACGAAGCAATAACCCCAACACACC
>JBIPNX010000221.1:0-4578 GCA_044378145.1 Flavobacteriales bacterium
AAGAATGATATACCCACCGGCAAAATCATATTATCAATATTAAAATACCCAACCCAACCTGTTATATCAATAGCCTCTAAGCCGTTATTTAAAATGTTGGATATGGTCTCGGTATCAACCCCTGCATTCCTTAAAATAAAGCTGGCGTATTTAAAGTATATCAACGCACCCAGGTTGACGAGCAAACTGGCTATGAGCCACAATTTTTTCTTCCCTTTGGTTGGTGCAGCTTCTATCATATTCCCAATTAAAAAATCGAGGACGGTAGAACCCATCAGCATAAATACAATGGTTCCGCTTGATTTGTAATAGAAGAATAGTGAGAAAAGCGTAAGGTAGAATGTGCGTGTAAATGTGTTGCGGTAAACGATGCCATACACCAGCATAAAGGCGGCAAACATCCACACAAAGTAGCCTGTATTAAATAGCAGTGGCTCTTTGGCATTGTATTCGAACAAGCCGGTAAGTTTGCTATAATCTATGTCGGGCCACGTAAACATTGCTATTTCTTAATTGTCATTTTATAATCGTCGTAGGCTTTTAAAATTGCATCGAGCAGTAATTGCCCCTGCAGCTTATAGCCCGCGTGCTGAAAGTGTACCCCATCGCCTGCCAATAGCCTGTATTTGCGCCAGTTTTTAGCTGATGAGTACCCTCCTGTTATATCAAACATATTCCACACCGCTAAACCATTTGCTTTAGCATACCCATCAATTATATCCGACATCCTTTTAATGTTCGGGTTATAGTATTTCCTGCGCTTGTACACATCCGGTGGGGTGGTTAAAATAAAGCTGGCCCATGGGTTATTATCCTGCAGGTGGGTAATAAGGCTATCAATATCTTTCACCATCTGCAACGAGTCGAACTTAGCACCGAATGCCTCATTAGTTCCTAACGAAATAATGATAAGCTGCGGGCCCAATGCTTTTGTTTGCGGGGCAAACAAAGGCGCTTGCGCATAGTTGCCATACTGCGCGCCGTTTACGCCTGCTACATGATATAAAATTCCGGGATTTTCATTTTCCATAATAAACCCATAATACTGCATGTGCGTTGCATTAGCATTTGGCTTATCATTTTCAAGCACCACATAATTGGTTAGCGCAGGCATTTTCAGCGATACATAACCGGGGGCAATTTCTGATGTTGAAGCATCAACATAATTACTTGGTTTAGCAGTGTCGCCTATGTTTATAGAAAACGAATCGGGGCCGCTGTTGTATAATATACCTAAGTGGTTAAAGTTATAATCAACACTATCGGCATTGTTGGTACGCAATGTAAGGCGCGCGTATTGGTTTGTTGTATTTAAATAAAACCCTGCAACACCTGTGCGGTTGCGGTATGCAGGCTGTACGTTACGTCCTGCTTCCCAGGTAGCATTAGAAGAACTGCGTGTTGAAGGTGGCCCGTTAGAACCTGCCTGCTTATAGGGAAATACTAACCCACGGCCCGAATTACCAAACTTGGTTTGTAGGCCTATGCGCACTTCCCTTGAAAGTAAATCGGCTTGTATGTGCGAGTCGCCAATATGCAGTACATTAATCTGGTGTACCTGCTTTTTTTCTAATAGATACAGTAGTTGAAAAAAGGGCTGTAAATTATCGGCATACGATAGCACGTTGGGGCGCACCACCATGGGGTGGTCTGCCGGTTTTTGCGCTTTTACACCCAAGGCGAAAAGCAAAACCACGAACAGGCTATAAGCTCTTTTTTCTCTGCTCATGTTTAAACTTTTCGTACAAAATAGTTTGCATTAATATACCTGCAAGCTTGCGGCCGCCGGCAAATTTCATATGCGTATAATCTTTATTAGCTAACGGAGGTTTTGCATCGGCAAAGGTTACCATAGAGCCTTCGCCGCCCATTGCGGTAAACATATCCCAATAGGCAACTCCAGTTTTGCTTGCCACTCTACGTTGCGATTCTACCAGAATAGGAATGCTCTTCATGGTAACATACTCGCCATTCTTTTTGGTACTACGGTCGCTAACACTTATAAGGAGGATGCTGGCCCCGGGGCAATTTTTTTTCAGCTTCTCAATTACCTTAATCATGTTGTTTTCGTATGCCGTAAACCTGGTAGCTTCTTCGGTTGCAACGTTTAATCCGTATTGCAGTATTATCAGTTTATACCCGCGCAGCGAGTCAAAATCCGACAACATATTATCATTCACATTTAACAGTGCAGTGCCTGAATTGCCCCGCAACGAAAGGTTATCTACACTAATACCAGTAGTATCTTCTAGCGTAACACCATACACCTCGCCGCCGCCGCCAAAACTAAATGCGGCAGAACGGATGCTGTCTGCTTTTACCGTTAGTTTTTTAGTACCCTTACCTACCTGCATGGCATAGCTTTGCGCGCCTTTGCTGTTTATATTAATACTTACGGTTGAAGACGTAGTTAAGTTGCCATAAAACAGGTTTACCGAATTAAATTGACGAAGGTGTTTACTGCTTTTTACGCCTGTATAATTTACTGTTGCACCGGCAGCCGGGACATACGCATTACAAGAAAACCCAAGGCTTGCTGCGGTGGGTTTTCCGTTAAGGCCAGAGTAGGTTGTCCAGCTATCACTAAAAGTATGGCTAACTGTTTGCCTGAACTGGCTTACCTCTGATGTAATAGGAACAAAGCCCACACCATTGCCGCCAAACTTAGATTGCAACGAATCGCGCAGGGTTGCGGTTAAAATATCACCTTCTATAAATGAATCGCCAAAGAAGGCAATACGCAATGGTTTTTTAACAGTATCCAGCTCGCACAATGCATCAAAAAATATCTTTAAGGCTGATTTATCTGTGCTATAATCTTCAAAGCAGGTAAGGCCTGTTTTGCAGGTATCTACAAACTTGGGTTTTACTTTGGGTATGTTTACCAACGTAGTATCTTCCTGCTCTTTGCGGACATCAGAAAACAAATCGACAGGCTTTAATGTATAGCCGAAAACAGTAATGGCTGTATTGGTAAACGATAAGCCTACCAACACTGCAAAAATGATGAATACCAAGGCGAATGATTGTCCTATATAATTCTTCATCAGCCCTATAAAATTTGCATACGGTACGAGTCTAACCGGATAAGGATAAACAGCAATATGGTAAAGCCCAACAGCGATGACCCGCCATAACTAAAGAACGGCAGCGGGATACCAATTACGGGCATCAAACCTAATGTCATGCCTACGTTTACCATTAAGTGGAACATTAATATTGATGCAACACCATAGGCATATATCCGCGTAAAGGGCGCCTTCTGTCGCTCTGCTATGTATATAATCCGGAGTATAAGTGTCATGAACAAGAGCAGGACAGTGCTGCTGCCAATAAAGCCCCACTCCTCGCCTACGGTGCAAAAAATAAAGTCGGTATCCTGTTCAGGCACAAAATCGTATTTGGTTTGGGTACCTTTAGTCCAGCCTTTGCCTATAAGTCCACCAGAGCCTATGGCAATTTTAGATTGATTTACGTTGTAAAGGATTCCTTTCTCGGCAATCTTGCGGTTGCTCTCGTCTATCTTACCCAACAGCGCATTAATACGTATGCTCTGGTGAGGTTTTAGCACCTTGGTAAAAATATAATTTACACTAAACGTAAACGCAACAGCCATGCCTGCAACAGCAGCCACCCTTATTAAACGGGAGAACCTGCGCTTGCCGAAAAACATAAATACCAAAAGAGCTATTGCGCCTATAACAGAAAACAGGATAGTTCTTTCAACGAGTAGCGAAAGGATAAAGAGTACTGCTACAGCAAAGCCTAACAATAAATACCAGCCCGGTAAACCTTCGCGGTATAAAACAAAAATAAAAGCGAAGTAAACAATAGCTAAACCGGTTTCGTTCTGCATTAAAATGATTACTACAGGCAAGCCAATTAATGCCGCACAAATAAGCCGCGTTTGCAGCTTCTCCATCTTCACATTAATATCACCCAGGTAACGCGCCAGCGCAAGGCAGGTAGCAAACTTGGCAAGCTCAGCAGGTTGTAAAGAAAATCCGCCCCCAATATTTAACCACGATTTAGAGCCATGTATCTCCTTTCCTAAAAATATAGTCGCGACCAGCAACACCATCATAAAGGCGTAAATCCAAAATGAGAATGTTGGAAAGAGTTTACCATCGGTAAAAAGAATAATTGAACCTACAACGGCACAGATACCAATAAACATCGCCTGTTTACCATATTGCACATCAAGGTCGAACATGCTAACGTTTGCAGGGTCGTACACGGCAGCATATATATTCATCCACCCCATGGTTACCAAAACCATGTAGATAACCAATAAAGGCCAGTCTATATTTTGTACTATGCTGCGCTGCTCTCTCACGTTATTCTTCTACAGGCGTTGTTTTTATTTTTACTTTCTCGTACACAGGTAAAACCACACCTTCCATCATCCGCTTTTCCATATCGGGGCGCTTGGTTTTTCCTTTCAAATATTTTTCAATCATTAACGATGCAATAGGCGCTGCCCATGTTGCACCAAAGCCCGCATTCTCCACATACACTGCAATGGCAATTTTCGGATTTTCTACCGGGCCAAAACATATAAAAATAGAGTGGTCTTTA
>JBIPNX010000009.1:0-16637 GCA_044378145.1 Flavobacteriales bacterium
CCACCGGTTGCTGTAATTGTTGCGGCTGTGTTTACCACATTATTATTTATAGTAGTAATACCGCCTGTAGTAGTATACGTTGAACCTGAGTTATTCATTAATTGATAAACATCGGCATTGCCGCTAGATACCCTGAATAAGCCATTGTTTGTAAAGTCTAACGAACCGGCAACTAAATTTCCGCCTGCTATCTCAACACCAGCCGTAGATGCTATTGTTGTATTATTATACAGGATAAGGTCGCCGCCACTAACTTTAGCTAAACCATTTATTGGTTGCAGGTTACTATAAACTGTTGTGTTTACACCAATATCCAACAAAGGAGTAGTGTTAGTTCCTTTATCAACTCTCAGGTTGTTAAATTCTTGAGGGTCGGTAAAGCCCGTTAAGTTAGTATTGCCAGTACCTTTAAAGGTAACGGTACTTGCATTGTAATTGAACGTACCACTATTGTTCCAGTCGCCCCAAACATCAAGGTTTCTGCTGCCTGTTATGCTAAGTACACCGCTGCTTTCTATATTAATACTGCGGGTTACAGCTCCTGTATTATTAATATTTGGGTCATAATCAGTAGTAGCTGCGTTAGGTATAAACACATCGGTTGCATTTGTTGGTATACCGCCGCCTAAACACCAGTTACCTCCTGTAAACCAATCTGTACTTACAGATCCTTTCCAGTAGCCATTAGATACTACATATATCTCAACGTCTATACCGTTATTCATATCCAAAGCTGCACACGGAGCACGGCTTGCAATTATTTTAAAGGTAGAGTACGATGTTAAGTTACCCGTGCTAAAGTTTAAAGTAGTGCCGTTGCCTGTTTGCGTAGCACCTACGTTTGCACTTGTAGTTGTATTATATAATTGATAAACGGTGCCGCTTTCAGAGCTAATTACCTGAACTGTACCCGGGCTACCCGAACATACAGTAGTTGATGCCACCTGTACAGTACGTTGTATTGGGCCTGTTACTACAGTTACTGTTGCCGAGCCAGGTGGTGTTGCCAAACAAGCAGGGCTGTTATCAGTATAGAAAGCGTCTACTATATTATATGTAGAGTTAACACTTAAGGCACCTGTGCCAACATCAACATAACCGTCGGCGGTTATGTTGGCTGTAGTGTTTGAACCACCATTAATATTATAGGTAATAGTTGTACCATTTATACCACTAAAGCGAACAGTAGAAGAACCTGTTTGGCATACAGGGTTTGTACCTGTAACACTAACCGATGCTGTTGGTGTTGCCCTAACAATAACCGTGCGCGTACGGTTTGCCGATGGGCCATTGCAGCCTGTAGAAACTACCGTTACATCGGCAGAGCCAGACCAACCTGCATACCAGGTAACAGTGCTACCCGATATAGTTGGAGCTGTGCCACTTATAGTGGTTACGTTTGTTAACGACCAACTTAACGCACCATAGGTTGTAGAACTTGCATAGGTAACGTTGGCATTGCTGCCTAACTGGCATCCCGGCTCAGTACCTGTGCCAATAGTTATTGCAACAGGTTGTGTTACTGTAGGAATAACTGTAATTGTACGTGTGCGGTTTGCCGACGGGCCGTTACAGCCTGTAGAAACCACTGTTACATCGGCAGAGCCTGACCAGCCTGCATACCAGGTAACTGTGCTGCCTGATATAGTTGGGGCTGTACCGCTGATAGTAGTTATATTGGTTAACGACCAGCTAAGTGTACCATATGTTGTAGTAGTGCTGTATGTTGTTGTTGTATTGCTTAACAACTGGCATGTTGGCTCAGTTCCACTTGATAGTGAAATTGCGGCCGGTTGGGTAACAGTAGGAGTAACTGTTATAGTACGGGTGCGGTTTGCCGATGGGCCGTTACAGCCTGTAGAAACTACCGTTACATCAGCAGAGCCTGCCCAGCCTGCATACCAGGTAACCACGTTACCTGAAATTGTTGGTGCTGTACCACTAATGGTTGTTACGTTGGTTAAAGTCCAGCTTAAAGTACCATAGGTAGTAGAGCTACTGTATGATGTTGTTGCATCGCTTAATAATTGGCATGTTGGTTCTGTACCACTAGTCAATGTAATTGCAGCCGGCTGTGTTACCGTTGGCACTACTGTAATAGTGCGGGTGCGGTTTGCCGATGGGCCGTTGCAACCTGTAGAAACTACCGTTACATCAGCAGAGCCTGACCAACCTGCATACCAGGTAACTGTGCTGCCCGATATTGTTGGCGCAGTGCCGCTTATTGTAGTTACGTTTGTTAACGACCAGCTAAGTGTGCCGTATGTAGTTGTAGTGCTGTAAGTAGTTGTTGTATTGCTTAACAACTGGCATGTTGGTTCTGTACCACTTGCAAGTGTTATTGCCGCAGGTTGTGTTACCGTTGGGGTAACTGTTACAACTGCAGAGCCGCCCGGGTTACTGTCACAGGCCGGATCCGATTGGAATTTAACATTCGTAACAGCGTAAGTATATGTACCTGCGGTTGTTGTAATGGCCGCAACAGTAGCAGAGCTGCTTGCAGCAACGTTAATGTCTGTTTGTGCAACACCATTTAATGTGTAGCTAACCGTTATGCCTATGGCCAATGAGTTTGTAAATGTAATGTTAGGGGATGGGTCATTTTGACATACCGTAGTTGTACCGCTTATTGTAACCGTTGGGGTTGGCCTTACTACTAAGGTTGTAGGTGTAGCATCTGCCGTAGCAGCGCAACCTGTAACATTTTGCGTAACCGTGCTACGGTAATACCATGTACCCGCTGCAAGGTTTGTTGGGGTAGCGTATGTTGCCGAAGCTGAGTTTTGTACCGATGTCCATGGACCGCTTGTAGAAGTTGCCCTTTCGAAAATTACGTTTGAAATAGTGCCGTTACCACCACTTGCCGAAGCTGTAACATTGGTAGAAGAGCCGAAACAAATTACAGGCGCTTGAACGGCTGTTTCTGATGTTGGGTCGGCAATAATATTCCAAGTTGCCAATGTTTGATAGGTAACAGCAGTACCGTCGCAACCATTACCGCAGCTATTGGCGCGGCGGCCTTGAACAATAATACTAGAACCTACAGAATTGGGGACAGTAATACCGGTTCCTGAGGTGTATCCGCCGGTAAAAGGCGCTTGGTTCCAAGTAGTTCCTCCATCAACTGAAACACGGTAATCATCTGTACAACCAACACCACCTGTGCCGGCAGTAATAGTAGCAGAAACCGATCCGCCAACGCAAACATCAGTACCTGTTGTTGGAGAAGAAGAAGCCAGTGTTGGAGCTACAGGGTCTGCAACGATTGTAAAAGTTGTATATCGTGGAGTACTCCAGCCACAGCATTGTTCTAACTGGCTGTAGTATATATTATATGTACCCGGAGATAAACTTGCAACGCTGATTGTTGGGTTAGATAATGATGATGTACCACCTGAAACAGGGGTACGGGCATCGGTGGTAAATATCCTCCAATCGTGGTTTAATATAGTACCGCTACCACCGCTATGTGCTAATGTTACTGAACCACCTTCGCAAATAGATGTTGTAGAAGCGCCATTTACTGTAATGGTTGGCAATGTTCGGGTTGTTGAGCTTTGTATTAAAAAGGCCGGAACACCAACCGGTCCTGTAAAGTCATAATCAGTAGGGCTACCAACAGTATTAGTTGTGTAAACCCAAATATCGTTATTGGCAAGTGCCTGGCCTGAAACACCGCTTGCCTGCAAATCAACCAATGCAATGCCGCCCGGTAATGCCCAGGTGCCTGATGCTTTAGTTAATTTAACCTGAGAGTTTTGGCAGAATGCAGCGTTATCATAATTAACTGTCATTACCGGGCTTTGGTTAATAGTACCAGAACCTGTTTGAGTTAGTGTACCACCGGTAACCGCAATAGACTGGCTTAAACCATTAGCACCGTCTTGTCCACGGCCACCAGCACCACCGGCACCACCGGTACCACCAGCTTTAGATGTACCACCACGGCAACCATTATTATTAGTAGCACCTGCACCGCCGTTGCCACCGCAACCCGGCCTTCCGGCTACTCCATTACCACCTGTACCTGCAGTACCTGCCGAAGCTGTAAAATTAGTTATGGAACCGGTACCTGCAGCTACCCAAATACCAAAAGTACCGCCACCGCCATAGCCGCCTTCGCCGCCATTACCGCCTGCACCACCGCTGCCGCCAGCACCACCAATAGATTGTGTACTGCCACAAGAACAAGAGCAGCAGGTACCCATACCCGCACTAGCGCCTGAACTTGCACCACCACCACCACCGCCAGAGCTACCTCTTGCAGCCTGACCACCGGGGGTATAATATGTACCTGATGCAGCCGGAGTACCAGGCCTTACACCTGCTGTCCATGAAGCACCTGTGCCACCGCCACCGCCACCGCATGCATTTCCTGCTGTACAACCACTTGAACCACAGCTAGTCCAATAATTACAGCCGTTAGAACTACAAGACCCTGAACCTCCACAGTTACTGGCTGCACCGGCAGTACCGCCGGCACCGGCACCATTATTTGTACCTGCCGTGCCTGTTCCACCGTTATTCCTGTTACGCCCGCCAGCGTTACAACCTGCGCTTGCATTGCCAGGAGATGCGCCGCCGCCGCCGCCTGCACCACCGCCGCCGCATGTACCAATGTAGGTACCATCAGAACCGTTGGCTGCGTTGCCTGATGATATAGAGCAACGAATTATTTCGTATCCGGTTGAACCGTTAATATAAACTGCATAGTTTGAACAACCACGGTTAGAACCATCTACCGTAGCAGAAATAGCCGTGGTTGAAATAGCTAAATCTATAAGTTTCCAATTGGCTGTAGTAGCCGAAAAGCCCATACGGTGGCAAACACCACTTACGCTTTGGTAACCGCTGCACGAAACCGGGGTAAGTAAATTATTCTGTTTCTTCCAAATACCGCCCGAGTTGGTGTAACCACCTTCTATGGTAACGCCTGCAGGTATAGTTACAATACTGCTTTCTGAAATGCTGCCGGCAACCTTAATATGGGTTTTTGTACCCAGTTGGGTAATTGCATAGCTAATAGTTGCATACGGGTTATTAGGGCCGCCTGCGGTAATTACATCAGACCCGCCGTTGGCAACATAAGCAAAGTTACATGATGGTGAACCCACACTTACTACACACGATACGGTGGCCGGAGAGCTGCAACCCGAAAAATTATAGGTAGCACTTATAGTATAGGTGCCGGATGTGGTAGGTGCTGTCCAGCTTAAGTTTGTGCTGTTAGCAGATGATGTAGGAGAACCTCCTGTAGCTGTCCATGATATAGTGTTGTAGTTTACCACAGCGCCACCATCAGGTGCTAATAATATAGGCAGTGAAACAACCTGGCCCGGTAAAACGGTAGTACCGCAAATACTTGATTGAATAGCAGGGGCACCATCGCCCGCAGCATAGGTATAACCGCTAACGTTTGTATATGCACCAGATGCAACAAAAGCATAGGTAACAGTATAAACGGCTGATATATCAGTATAGCTTGAAAAATCGGCCGAGCAATTTGATGTGGCTACAAAACGGTAATAACGTGTACCCGAAATTCTACCCGGTGTATATGTAAAGACAGTAGTAGCTGAGTTAGCCGTACCATTTTGTGTTCCGGGGATATCAACCCACGGGCCGCCGGCTGTATTAGATATTTGCCACTTATACCATCGGGCTAAAGAACGCGAATTTGCATCAGCATTTACAGTAGCCGACAGGTTAGTTGGCGCATTAGTACTACTACAATTAAGCTGGTTAGTTGGTGTTTCGGCACTAATAACCGGGCTAAAAAGGTATCTCCAATAGATACTCCACTCTACACCGTAAGTGCCTGAACCACAGCCTCTGGTATCAGTAAAATAATTCCACTGGCAAGGGGCAGAGTTAGTCGTTGTTTCTGTTCCAACAGTAGCATATCCACCACAATCATTATCATCGCCACCGCAAACAAAACCATCGCTTTCATAACCGTTCATTTGCATGGTTGCTACTGTACCATACGCAACGGTTGAAGTACTGTAAATACCATAATTGGAATTATTTGCCCAACCGCAAACTTCGTCGCGGTCGTTATTCCAATCATAATTGGTGCTATTTACAATAAGTCTTGCACGCCACCTTGGGTCGGGGCTGCCGTTACAATCGTCGCAACTGGGCTCATTATAGTATAAATCATCCCCGTCAATATCTAACGATATGTTTTGCGCAAACCCTTGAGTGGCTAAGGCTACCCAAAAAAGCAGAGAGAGTATTAATTTTTTCATACTGAAACTATTATTTATATGTAAAATGCACATAATATGGCTTATACAAGCAAAATCCTTTGCAAAACCTTACATTGCCATAAAACATATTTTGAGTTGTTGTAAAGCTACGTATAAATGTTGAAACTTCAAAATACTAATTAAAATATATAAATAAGATAATCAGCGCTTTGAAAAATTTAATCTTACATTAATGTACTTTAGAAATATCGTACCCAACAACAATTTTTGGGTGCTTTTTGGCTAAGTCTTGCCAAAAAGCATCATTTAGCCCTGTGCCAAAGCAAGCTAAAATTTCTAATTTGCCCATTTTGCTAAGATCTAATGAAAACTCATTAATTGGGTTTTGGGCTATAGACAAGTAAGTAAGTACGGGCAGTTTTTCTGCACCTGCAGGAGGGGTTGTAAATTTATTATTGGTTAGCGACAGGTAATCTAACTTTTTAAGGGTAAAAACCTGTTTAGGAAGCTCACTTACTTTATTGCCCCTTATGCATAAGGTTTTGAGTTTTTTAAGTTTACCAATTTGCGGTGGTAGTTGTGTTAATGTACCATCCCAAAGGCGTAATGTTTCTAGTTTTCGAAGTTTCCAAAGACTTTTGGGTAATTCGCTACTGCCACTAAACACAAGCTCATTTAACTTTTTCCATTTTTTGATATTAGGGCTTATTGCGTTTATTTTATTTTCGTCAGACCTGAAAATACGTATGTTTTTAAGCTTAAAAAGCACATCAATATTGGTTATATTATTACTGCCAATGTATAACTCTTTCAGGTTTTTTAGCTTTATAAAGTCCTGGGGTAAAGAGGTTATCTTGTTATGCGAAATATCAAGTATTTCAAGCTTGGTAAACTCAAGCAGTTCCGATGGCAAATCTGTAAGTTGCCTAAAACTCAGGTCTATTTTTTTTATAGTGTCTTTACCCGGCAAAGCATCGGCCAGGTCACTAAACTTACCCATACTATTGTCAAAATCAGACCGCATTTTTACCACAACTTCATCGTGCGCTTTTTTATCCTTTGGTGCATGTAATGTATCAGAAGGCTGAGCGAAAACAGAAAACGAGCCAAGAACAAGCATGACAGATACTAAAAATTTCATCTTTTTAAATTTTACTGTGTACGTGTAATTCAACAAAAATAGGCCTTATTACTGATTTTTATGTTGATTGTTTATTTGTTTTAGCACTAATTTGCAGTTTAGGGTCTATCAGATTAATATACTGAATAATATTTAACACGCTATTTGGACAACCTTACCGAAATGAAACAGCATTGTTTTATTGTGCCAATAGTGTATCGGCACCCGGCACCACGCCTATACAATAAAATAATGCTTAATCTAAATATTGCCCTCTTAATAGTAATTCCATCATTTCGTCATTTGCTCTAAAAGAATACCCGACATCTTTTGGTGGATTATTGGGATTTTCAATATTGTTTAGAGTATTATCATAAGTAACTTTAAAAAATATTATACTATTAGCCGGAAGTATTGGCGGTATTTCAAACGCATATTCATATTGCCAATCAAATTGCCAACTGTCAATTTTTAAAATATTAATTCTTTCATTATTTGGAGTTATTGCAAAAGCTTCTAATTTTTTTGCCAGGTGGTGCAAATGCGCAACAACACTATATGCTTTAAAGGTTTTTTGTAATATCTGTTTAGCTACTAAGGAAGTGTTTTTATTGGCAGGCAACAAAAACACTGTATCAATATCTGTACGCCCACTTACACTTAGTGTTTTAATAATTCGCGGATTAGATTCTTTACTTGTGTATAAATCAATTGAACTGTTATCCCAAACAGTTGTTGGTGTTGGAGAATAATGTACTAATAACATCAAATTTACACCTTTAGGAATCTCTTTAACAAAACTACCTGAAACAGTTTCTGATTCTTGTCCTGGCAACCATCCGGCAATAAACTCATAACTTATAAAATTATCCCCCATCTTCTCATAGTCTAAACCCTCGTAAAACATTTTATTCTTTTTAAAGTTCTCATTAAGCTTCACAGCAACCAAGTCCATATGATGAATAACCGAAATATTGCCGGGTTTAAATACAAATTTTGAAATATACAACGGGTGCGATAACGCACTATCTGATAGTGGAAAAAGCACATATTTATCAGTTTGGGAAGGAAGCAGTTTATATGTATTATTAACTTTAAAAATCAAATCGGGCTTTTCCTTTTTTTCATCCGTTGATTTAATCAAATTAAATTTACAGTTTGGCATTTCGTTATTTAACCAATCAAGTATTATGTTTTTTTCCTTAACTGTCAGACTTTTGTTGTGAGTGTATTTTACAAAAGACGTATCTGCCGGCCAAGGCGGCATATAACCGCTAATAACCACTTTTTTAATAAGAGACGCATTGTTTTTTATCCCGTCATAATCAGAAAAATTGAACGGTGCGGCGCCTTTACCATTATGGCACTGTAAGCATTTGTTTGCAATAATGGGTCCTACATTGCAATAATTAACCTGTGCATTAGACAGTAAGGTAATTAATAATAATGCTAAGATAGATTTATATAAACGCATAATTCTGTAAAGTTAATTGAAAATCTACCAAATATAACAACCATTTGTTTCTAAATAATTTACTCCTCCTCATTGCTATATTATTTCCAATATTATAATTTTTGTAACTTAGCAAATAAACAATATATTATAAGCACTATGAAACTACTTATCTCTTTCTTTTTTATTTTGTTTTTATTAAATTCAATCAACGCTCAAGATAAATTTATTGGTCGATGGTCTATAAAAAAAATTATTTCTGACCCCGACTCGATGGTTAAACCAATAAATTTAAAAGATACAATGGTAATTGAGAAAGTCAACGATGACTACTACCGTTGTGCAGTAAATAATAACAGTTTACTATTTAAATTAGTAAATGAAAATACATTGTATAGCAATTTCTCACCGGACAGAATAGTTACTACAACTTGGAAATCAGAAAATATTATTGAAGTAAATGCCCTGGTAGTTATTACTAGCGACCATGATCATCAACATGGTAGTGATGATAATACTGGTGACCACAATCACAATAGCAACGAGCATAACCCCGTTATTATGATTTGGGAGCGTATTCCATAGCGCACATGCATTAGTTAGTTCTCCAAAAATATCTTAGCAAATCCCATGCGCACCATTGCTCTTTTAGTAGCCTCTAATATATTTATGACGTTTGCCTGGTATGGCCACCTTAAACATACCGACGCACCCCTTTGGAAAGTGATATTGATAAGCTGGGGTATTGCCTTTTTTGAGTATTGCCCTATGGTACCCGCCAACAGGCTGGGCTACCTTCAATTCTCTGCGTCGCAGCTAAAAATTATGCAAGAGGTTATTACTCTGGTAGTTTTTGGTTTCTTCTCAGTCTTCTATTTAAAAGAAGAGTTTAAATGGAACTATGGGGTTGCATTTTGCTTTATTCTGCTGGCTGTTTTCTTCGCTTTTAAAAAGTGGGATTAGCCCAACGAAAATTTTCTGCTTTTAGTATAACCTTTTTACCCTCAGTATAGTATAATATATAAAACCTGAGCGTTAGCGGCATACCTATACCTAATCTATAAAACCTGATAGCTATGTCACTACGCATTCTCTGCGGGCTGCTCTTATGCGCCCTGTTAATGGTTTCGTGTAACTACGAAGATGTTGACACCTCTACTGCTTCCGGCCCTTACATTCCAACTACCGCGCCGATTCTACAAAACCCGGACACGCACACCATTGTACTTAAAACCGATTCGGTTGCAAAAAAGGTACGCCGTGCCGTTAAGCCTAAAGACATTACAGTAAAACAGGCTTTAAAAGACATGCGCTTTAACCCCCAGGCGGTTAAGCTATTTGTATCGCTGGCTGATAAAACGGGCGGACAGAGCTACTTTGCTAAAAACAGCAAGCTGGTGGCTCAAACTATTGTATCTATATTAGATAAACACGCCACCCAAAAAACCGACGTTGTATTGCTGATAGACAAAACAGGAAGTATGTACGATGATATTGAGAACGTTAAAAGCAGCGCTACCAAGATTATTGAACAGCTTAAAAAGTTTGACAATATTCAGCTAGGCTGGGGTGCTTATGGCGATAAAAACGATACGCCCGATAGCTGGTTTGAGTTGAATAACCTTTCGGCCGACTTAGATAACAGCCTTAATAAAATACAAAACCTGACTACCGGCGGCGGGGGTGATTTGCCTGAGTCTGTTAACGATGCTATTTACCGCACTATCGACGAGATAAAATGGAGGCCCGATGCCCGCAAAATGATTTTGGTTATTGGTGATGCGCACTCGTTAGAGCCACCCTATGCCGACCATAGCCTTAATGATGTGATTAAGAAATGTATCTCATCGGCGGTGCATGTAAACCTATACCCTGTTGTTATTAGCACCGAAGATATTTATGGCGACCTGGAATTTAGCGAGCCTGAAGAGCCTGCTGTAACCACCAGCGAGCGTACCTCTACTACACCCAAAGCGGGTGTTATTATTGCCCGCACCTACCCTAACCCCGTTACTGACTATGCCTACCTTGACCTTACCGGCACAGGCCATTATATGGTTGATGTAAAATCGTTGCTGGGCAAGACTATCTCGTCTGAAGAGATTACCACCAACCGCTACACCTGCAATTTGCTAAATGTACCATCGGGTATATACCTTGTTACAGTTACTGATAAAGGCAGCGGAAAAACAGAGGTACGACAGATAGTAAAGAAATAAACCTATTACACTTGCTAACTATAAGCACTAAGGGCAGCCAAATTTTGGCTGCCCTTAGTGCTAAAAAACCTAAACTAATGAACTACTATTACTGAAACCTACTGTCACATAAATTTCTCAGCCGGCGCATAACATAGCTATTTGCCTGCCTTTGCAGTATTAGTCGTACAGGATGCTAAATCCTTACAATAAAAACCTAAATATTATCTAAATTATTTTGGACTGACTGTTTGATGCGGATTTTAGCATCATCGGCCAATTTGAGTTTTGAAAAATCGGTAATATCAGAAATAGAAGATTTTGTTAAAAGGGAGTGTAATATTTCACTTTGCTTATTATAACTGCGGCAACCATCGCAAATAACCAGGTGAAACTTCAATGCCAGTTTTTCATACGCATCAAGCTTTCCCTCCTGCTTTTTTTCCATAAGGAGCGTAGCTTCGCGGCAGGCCATTGCAAATATGTTGTATATCTTTTTAATCACTTTTAACTATAATTTAAACCAGGTTTTTTCAAGGCACGCACGCAACATTAACTTTGCCCTGTGCATTATAACCCAGTAGTTAGACGGGGTTACGTTCAATTCCTTACAAATATCGTCGCTTTCCTTCTCTTCCAGATACTTAAGCGTAATGGCGGTATGCCAGTTTGCAGGCAGTTTGCCAACGCAGTTTTGCATAGCCAGTTGAAAGTCCTTATCGTCTAACATACTTCCTTCTTCCACAGTCCATTGCTTGGGTTTGGCCTGCTTGCTCCAGTGACCCCCATCTTCAAAAAACAAATTGAGAAATGATCGGTCTTCTTCGCCGCTAGAAATAGTATTATCTGCTACCTCGTAGCGGGTAGATGCTTTGCGGTAATGGTCGGCAATTTTATTTTTCAGAATTGAAAACAACCAGGTACGCTCAGACGAGTTGCCCTTAAAATTATTTATCCCCTTTAGGGCCGACACAAAAGTATCCTGAACAAAATCTTCAGCTAAATCGCTGCTATTGCACTTTGTAATAGCATAGCCAAACAAATCGTCAGCGTATTTATCTACCCAGTTATTAGGGTCTAAAGTCTGTTGTCCATCCATGCTCAATGTGCTAAAGTAACTAAAACAAGTTTGCAGTTAACTGCCTCTGTTCCCTTTCCTTAAATTAGTATTAAAAAAATGCTGAAATAACATTCCAATTTCATAACTTTGTTACTTTAGGCCCATTGCCTAATACCCATGTTATTGCCCAAACGTATACTATATAAGTTCTGTTTATCACTAGTTGTATTTCTGCTTGTTGGTTTTATAGCCAACGCGCAGCAGTGTAACATTGTGTACATTACCCCTAACGGAAACGGCACAGGAACTAAAGCCAGCCCCGCCAGTATCACCGGGGGCATAGCCCTGGCAGCTCCCGGCAGCCAGCTATGGTTAGCCGTAGGCAACTACACCATTACCAACCCCATAAACTTACTGGATAACGTAACCCTGGAGGGCGGTTTTGACCCTGCCAACAACTGGCAAAAAACCAATACAGCGCAAACCATAATTACCCGTAGCAATGCAAACCCGCAAACCAACCCCGAGCGTTTGGTGGCGGTTTCGTGCGTTAACATTACGGGTTTTACTATACAAGATGTAACTATAAAAACAGCCAATGCTTTAGGCAACGGGGTAACTACTTACGGTGTTTACCTAAATGGCTGTAGCAACTATAACATTAGCCGCTGTAATGTAACAGGCGGCAATGGCTCTAACGGCTTACCCGGCACACCTGGTGTTAACGGTGTTAACGGCGCCAATGGTACCAACGGCCAAAACGGTGCTGAAGATGGCGGTGGCAATACCGGCGGCGGCACAGGCGGCAGCGGCTCTTACCCCGGCAGCAGCGTGGGTGGCAATGGCGGCAACGGTGGCGCTCGTGGTACCTATTCTTTCCCGGCAGGTGGCAATGCCCCTATTGGAGCACCCGGACAACCTGGTGGCGGAGCGCCACTTAATGGCATCGGTGGTACAGCCGGTGTAGGTAACTGTAATTTAATTTCTATTGGTTGCGATATGGGCCCTGCTAACGTAGGCCAGCCCGGCACCAATGGCCTTGATGGAGGCAACGGCATTAACGGCAACGCGGGAACACCCGGTTTTGCAGGCGGCTTTTTTGTTAACGGTACAGGCCAAAACGGCGCTAATGGAGAGAATGGCGGCGGCGGCGGCGGCGGCGGCGGTGGTGGCGCACAAGGTTGCATTCCCCACGGCTTTTTCATTTCTAACAGTAACGGCGCAGGTGCAGGCGGCGGAGGCGGCGGCGAAGGTGGCCAGGGTGGAACAGGTGCCCTTGGTGGTACCGGTGGCGGTGGCTCTTTTGGCATATTTACATGGGCCAACGGCAATAACGGACGCGTAAAAGACACATACACCTATTCGGGTATACCGGGACAAGGCGGCTTAGGCGGCGCACCGGGTGGCTTGGGTGGTTTTGGTGGCAACGGTGGCCAGGGCGGTGGCCCCGGCTGCGATATTGGCAGCGGTGGTGATGGTGGTGATGCCGGCGACGGTGGCGATGGTGGCAATGGCGGCAATGGCAGCCTTGGGCTTAGCCTACCTATTTTTGAAGACCCTAGCGCTATTGCTTTAGTACAATCGGATATGCGCACTCCTGTAGAACCGGTTATTATCGTTCAAAATACTGGTTGTACTTTTTCTGATATTGATTTCTCTACCACAGCAAACGGTATTGTGCAATGGTTTTTTGATGGGGGCACTATTCCCCTACAGGCTTTTGGCAACAACGTAACGGTGCAATACACTACTACAGGTCGTCATACGGTTACCATGGTATTAAATGGTGTACCTTATATCTATACCGATTTTGTAGGCATTTTCTCTAGTGGTATTCCTTACCTGCCTGCCATTATACCATCTAACGATACAGTATGCGTTGGCGGCACTTTAGATTTTACCAGCTCGTATGCAGGTATTAATTACGAATGGTGGTTAGAAGGTACCGTGCCTGCCACATTCAACGGCCCGGGTTTCCAAACGCTAAACGGAGTACAGTTTAACACCCTTGGCGATTACAACATAATGCTACAAACAACGTCGCCTTGCTGCGGACGTTCTACCATAGACACTATTACTATACACGTAATACCGTATGTAAATGCTGATGTGTTTGTATTTGCATCAGCTACTACCATTTGCACCGGCGAACAGGTAAACTTTGGCGCTTCGCCTGTAAATGGTGGCAATGGCCCTACCTATACGTGGACAGTTAACGGCGCTGTTGTAGGCACTAATAGTAATACCTACAGTTCGTCAACCCTAAATAATGGCGATGTGGTTGCTGTTAGCATGAGCAGTAATATGATGTGTACCAACAACAACCCGGCAGCATCTGTTCCTATTGTAATGGTGGTAAACCAACCGCCGGTATTAAACTGTTCATCAATTGGCCAGTTTTTAGGTGCGCCTACCCAGTTTAGCGTTAACCCCGTTGGCTCACAACCATTTACCTACGCCTGGGATTTTGGCGATGGTGGCATATCTAACCTTCAAAACCCTCCACATACTTACGGCTCTACAGGTAACTACACTGCTGAGGTTACAGTTACCGATGCTAACGGTTGCACATCTATCTGCCAGGTACAGGTTACAATAAGCATTGCCCCACAGGTTAACGCTATGTTTAGCGGTAATATTACAGCTGTTGGTTGCGGCACAGGCTCAGTTGATTTTACAGACCAAAGCACCGGTGGCGTTATTGCATGGACATGGGATTTTGGCGATGGTAATACCGATAACTCTCAAAACCCAACACATAACTATACAGCACCGGGTTATTATGATGTTACACTTATAGCAACGAACGGTGTACTGGCCGATACATTGGTACTGCCTAATTTTATTTACATACCACCTCCACCGGTGGCTGAGTTTACCGCGTTGGATAGTATTGAGTGTGAGCCTTACATTTTCAGGTTCTTAGACCAATCGCTGGGTGGGGCTACCGACTGGCTTTGGGATTTTGGCGACGGTCAAACATCAACGCTACAAAACCCATCGCATGAGTATACCGACCCCGGAACTTATAGTGTAACACTTACCGTTACTACTTCCGATGGTTGCACCGCTACGCTTACCACGCAAAACTTTATACAATACTTAGAGCAGCCCGAAGCCGGCTTCTTTACCCTGGATACGCTAATGTGTACAGGAGAGGCTATTTCATTTACCGATACCTCTGTATCGTCTAACAAATGGTTATGGAACTTTGGCGATGGTACGCCAATTGACGTTGGCCAAAACCCGATACATGTTTATACCGAACCGGGTATTTACACCGTAACGCAGATTGTAGAAAATTCATCGGGCTGTAAAGACACTATGGTAGCCGTACAATACATAGAGATTGTGCCGTATCCTGAAGCTAATTTTGATGCCGATACCTTTAAACTTCAACTACCCGATACTACGGTACAATTCTTTAACCTGAGCCAGTACTATGACTCATTGGTATGGGTGCTGGGCAATGGCGATACCGCATACATTGATAACCCCGTAGGTGTTTATCAGGATTCAGGCATTTATGTAATTACACTGATAGTAAGCAATGAGATTGGTTGTGTAGATACACTACAGATACCATTGCAGGTTATAGAGCAGGAATCATTCTTTGTTCCAAACTCCTTTACCCCCGATGATGACTTTATAAACGAGAACTTTAGCGTTTTTGGCAGGGGAATTGTTAGTGGAGAGATGTATATATACGATAGATGGGGCCAACCCGTGTTTGACACCGACCAGATTTTTACCGGTTGGGATGGAACAACAAAAGACGGGAAAGATGCCATGATAGGCGTATATGTATATTATATTAAGATAACCTGGTTTACAGGGCGGCAGTTTGATAAGCGCGGCACTGTTACACTTATCAGGTAAAAACAAGGCATTATGAAAGCATATTTAGTTGCCGTAGCAGCCATTGGCCTGCTGGCAGTATCGTGTAAGAGTAAAAAAGAAATGTCGGTGCGCAGCAACGCAAAAGCAGATAGTACACGCATTGCAGATAGTATGGCTGCCGTAGCTGCAGTTGCAGACGTACCAACTATTGCAGTAGGTGAGCCTAATCCTGCAACACCAACTAACGATAGCATTCGTCTTAATGTATCTTTCTACAGCCCCGGTAGTGGTATAAACTATTTGGCCGCCCGTAAACTCGATGCTTTTTTAACTAAATACGCCGACGAAAACCCCGGCGCTGTTACCGTATACAAATCGGCATGGGGCCGCGAGGGCGAGGTTGACTATTGCTTTAAAATGAATGATAAATCTAAAGGCGATAGCTTTGTTAAGCAGGTACAAGACCTTTTAAAAGGCGAAGACCGCATCAACTACAAAGAGAATACCACCTGCCGCAAACCGCGCTGGTAATAAATCACATACCGTATTCCTAATATCTGTTTATAGGGCTTAACTTTGCCCTATGCAAATTACCATACGTCCCGCTGTAACTACCGATGTGCCGGCTATGCTTGGCCTTGTACAAGAATTAGCCCTGTACGAAAAAGCCCCACAAGAAGTAACTGTTACCTTAGAAGAAATGCAGGCCGCAGGCTTTGGCCCCGGTGCTGTATGGAAAGCCTTTGTTGCCATT
>JBIPNX010000222.1:0-4572 GCA_044378145.1 Flavobacteriales bacterium
AAAAAAGGTAAGGCTACATTTGGTGATAATGAATATTCTCGTATAAATTATTTGTCGTATGTAGCGAAGAAATTTAGCGAAGAGGTTTTGTTTAATAATTTAATGAAGAAGATTTTTTCCGAAAAAAGACTACGATTGGGCGACGAAAATATTCAGAACTATCCAGACGCTTTCGTAATTGAAGGAAACAACTTGTATTTTATAGAATTTAAGGATATTGCCTTTAAAGAAGAGCTAGTGTTTAACTCGTCTTACGAAATTGTATATGAATATGTAAACAAAAAGTTAAATACAAAAAAGGGCATTCCACAATTAATAAATACAATTAGTAAGTTCTATAATACCACATTGTATGAAAGTTTTGTCAGAAATAGTAAGGGTTCTTATAATATATATCCTATACTAATATTGACTGATGTAATGTATTCAAGTCCAGGCATAAGTAGTATTTTGACAGATATGTTTAATGATAAAAGACAGGGACTAAACAATAGTAAAATAAAACCATTGACTGTTATTGACTTCGAGCAATTGCTTACATATGCAGAATCTTATGCTACCAAACAATTTAAATTATATAAACAGATTGATGAATATAATAAGGAATTAAAGAAACGTATTAAGAGAATTAAGACTTCAGATAGTTTAGAGCATTATGTAAATATATTTTCTCCTTTTGGGTATAGTGCATTTAAAAAACCACCTATGACAACTAACTATGTTAAATTTATTCTAGAAGATAACCATATAATTGATTTTCTTAATGACCTAGAAAAATTAAATAACAAGGTAATATAAAAAAACTATGTTATGATTGGTGTTTAGTGAAACGCCATCGACCATAAAAAGACCAAACCAATTCCACTAAAAAATACTATACTGTTATGAAAGTAATACTATAGGAGACGAACATAATTTAACTGGATAGGAAAAGATTTCCATCTAATAGTATTTTGTTTTGTCTTATACCCAATTTTAAGGGTTAAATCAGGTTTAGGTTTTGTGTCTAAAAATTGAATGTAGTTAGCAATTTCTTCAGATTTTACTTTGGGGTCGTAAGTGAATGCCATCCCCTTAAAATCAACCTTAAACAGCTCTGTTCTTGTAAATACAAGGGTTAACTTATTTAATATTATCAGGTTGTTTATTATGCTTAAAAAGTCTTTTTCAGTAGAATATTCTATACAAAAAGAATAGTTTGTATCATTTACAGATTCAAAGTAACATTTAGATTTCATGTGTAAAGATACAATAAAGTAAGGTATAAACAGTCCTTTTCTTTCCTGTAATCAACATAATCCTAATAAATCTGCGGTTCAGACATTTTATTACATTTGCCTATACCCTAAATGACACGCAGCAAAAGCAACCATACCGATTTTTTTAAAGACGTGTACGAGGTAGCCAAACTGGTTCCCCACGGCCGCGTTACCAGCTACGGCGCTATTGCCGAATACCTGGGCATGAAAAGCGGCGCCCGTATGGTGGGCTGGGCTATGAATGGGGTTAACACAAAACTAGACGAGGAAGTGCCTGCACATCGCGTGGTAAACAGCAAAGGGCTGCTTACGGGCAAGGTTCATTTTGGTGGTAATAGGATGCAGGAGCTTCTGGAAGCGGAAGGCATCAGCATAAAAAACGACCAGGTGCAAAATTTTTCTGTAGTGTTTTGGGACCCTCGTAAAGAACTGGAATTATAACATGAGAAAATTAGGCTTGCTCGGCGGTATTAGCTGGGTATCGACAATAGATTATTACCGCGCCATAAACCAGGGCATTAACAAAGAGCTGGGCGATTTAAACTTCGCCGAATGTATTATCTACTCCCTGAACTACCAGGAGATTAAAGAGAACAACGACAAGAACGATTGGGAAGCTAATTTTAATTTGGCATCGGAAGCGTGTATGCACCTTAAAAACTCCGGCGCCGAAGCGCTTGTTCTTTGCGCCAACACCATGCACCTTATTGCCGACAGGATTGAGGAAGCCGTTGGGTTGCCTGTTATCCACATTGCTACAGCCACCGCAGAAGCCATTGCCCGCAAAGGGTTGAAGAAAGTCGCGCTGCTGGGTACTAAGGTTACTATGGAGCGTGGTTTTTATCAGGATAAACTGGAGGCCTTTAACATAGAGGCTATCATCCCTAATGATGAGGATAGGGCCTTTATCCACTACACCATTTTTGAAGAACTGGGCCGCGATGTATTATTGGAAAGCAGCAAGCAACGTTACCTACAAATCATCAACGAACTGATAGAACAAGGCGCAGAAGGCATCATATTAGGTTGTACGGAAATACCGTTGCTTATAAAGCCTGCCGACGTAAGCATACCCACATTCGACACAGCCCTTATCCACTCCGAAGCCGCAGTAAAATTTGCGTTGGGGTAGTTGCGTTGAATAAGTCTCCCTTTAAATAAAGGGAGTACCTCGCGCAGCGAGGGGAGGGATTTTTAGTGCTAGCACCTAAAACCTAGCACCTACAACTATTTTACAGGTAAAATAGTTGTTTTCACTTCGCCAAAACCAACACGTTTATCGTTGTGTACAGCATAGGCACGTATGGTAACGGTATCACCATCCTGAATGAATTTACGCTCGGTACCGTCGTTTAGGGTAAGCGGGTTTTTACCGCCCCAGCTAAGTTCCAGCATAGACCCGAATGATGTTTGCTCAGGCCCGCTGATAGTGCCGGATGCCATCATATCGCCTACACGCACATTGCAACCGTTTACGGTATGGTGCGCCAGTTGCTGCTCCATAGTCCAGTACATGTACTTGTAGTTAGACTGGCTGATGGTATTCTCGGTTCCGTTGGGTGGGGTAAGCAGCACCTCCAGGTTAATGTCGATGTTCTTTTCGCCCTGGTATTCAAGGTAGGGGAGAACCTTAGGGTCTTGCTCAGCTCCTTTGGTACGGAAGGGTGCTAAGGCCTCTATGGTTACCACCCACGGCGATACTGACGAGCCAAAATTCTTAGCTAAGAATGGCCCCAGCGGAACGTATTCCCACTTCTGCATATCGCGGGCACTCCAGTCGTTAAATATCACCATGCCAAAGATGTGTTCATCGGCTTCGGCGGTGGTAATGCTATCGCCCAATTGGGTTTCTTTGCCTATGATAAAGGCCATCTCCAGTTCAAAATCTACCAGGCGCGATGGGCCGAAAGTAGGAGCCGGCGCATCGTCGGCTTTGGTTTGCCCTTTAGGGCGGTGTATGGGTGTGCCCGATATTACAATAGACGATGAGCGGCCGTGGTAACCCACAGGCAGGTGTTTCCAGTTTGGCAACAGGGCATTTGCCGGGTCGCGGAACATTTTACCTACGTTGGTGGCGTGGTCCTCGCTCGAGTAAAAATCGGTATAGTCGCCAATTTGTACGGGCAGCATCATCTCGCAAATATTCATTGGCCACATGGCGGCATTGCGCAATGCTTCGTTGTCTTGCAACTCTTTATTCTCATCGCTGAACAGCTCCTGCAAACGCAAACGCACCCCGTTGGTCATTGCCTTACCTAAGGATATAAAATCGTTCAGGTAAGCGCTTTTAAAAATCTCGTTAGGTATGTTAAAATGCCCCAGTAAACCGGCGGCGTTAATTTCAAAAAGGTCAACCACATAATCGCCTATAGCGGTGGCTACGCGCGGGCCGTGGGCGCTTTTATACACCCCAAACGGAATGTTATGTATGCTAAAATCGCTATCGGCGGGTATTTCAATCCAACTTTTCATAAACTAAAAACTGTTTTTTCTATTCACTATATACTATTGTAATCCTAACACTTTCATGCCTTGTTCAAACACAATATCTACCGGTATTTTCTTGGCTTTTAAGCGGTCTAAGTCGCCTTGCAGCTGAGGTAGTATTTTGCCTTTTTCGGCCATTAGTTTTTTAACGCCATCGTAGTCGCCATCACCTTGTAGTTTTAGTATTAAAGCTGATAACGATGTCATAGCATCTTTCATTTTTACAAGGTCTACTTTGTACTTGCCTTCGGCGGTGCGGGTAAACGCTCCTTTGTCGGCAAAGTAGTTAAAACGAAGCATGTTGGCTTTGCCATGCGCGCTGGCAGCGCCAAAACGCACCGAGCGGAAAATGCCCGCCATAAAGGTGATGTAGCAATCGTCAAGGTCTTTTTTGGTGAACTCACCTTTCTCGTAAAGCTTGGTAATCATATACAGGCCAAGAATGTCGGCTTTGCCTTCTTCCAGGGCCGATGCTTCGTCTTTCAATGCTTCGCGCACCATGCCTTTACCGTTAATGGTGTTTTTAATGCCTAAGCCGTGCGCCACCTCGTGAAACATAACGGTGCTAAAGAACGCATCAAACGTAACGTTAGCGCGCTGCGACGGGTCTATCAACTCATCGGCAATAGGCATCATAATTTTATCAAACTTAGCACGCATGGCATTTTTAAGTTGCAGGCGGCGGGTGCCTTTTTTAAGCTGAACGTTCTCATCGTTTGGCAGGTTAACGGCAATGGTTTTGCTGCCTGCGTTACAATCGCCGGCGTAGTACACCACATCGTAAGCACCAAGGTCGCTGTCAGAGCCTGCTTTTTCAGCTTTGTAT
>JBIPNX010000223.1:0-4544 GCA_044378145.1 Flavobacteriales bacterium
CATTACCCCGGCTATGCCATCGGGCTGCTCATTAAATATTATGATGAAGGAAATGCCCGACCGCGCTTTTGACGTGGGCATTGCAGAGCAGCATGCTGTTACCTTCTCAGCCGGTTTGGCAACACAGGGATTAGTTCCTTTCTGCAACATCTACTCATCGTTTATGCAACGTGCCTACGACCAGGTGATACACGATGTTGCCATACAAAACCTACACGTGGTGTTTTGCTTAGACCGTGGCGGCCTTGTTGGTGCTGATGGACCTACGCACCACGGTGCTTATGATATGGCATTCTTCCGTTGTATACCTAATATGGTTGTTAGCGCACCGCTTAACGAAGAAGATTTGCGTAACCTGATGTACACTGCTCAGTTGCCTGAGAATGCAGGTCCGTTTTCTATACGCTACCCACGCGGCAACGGCAGCATGATAGACTGGCGCAAACCATTCACCAAAATAGAAATTGGTACAGGCCAGCAACTGCGCGATGGTAATGATATTGCAATACTATCTATTGGTGCTATTGGCACCGAAGCCATAAAAGCCTGCAATGCATTAGAAGAGCAAGGCATAAGCGTTGCCCATTACGATATGCGCTTTGTTAAGCCAATTGATGAGAAAATGCTTCATGAGGTTTTTCAAAAACATAACAAGGTTATTACCCTTGAAGATGGCTGCCTGCCCGGCGGCTTTGGCAGCGCGGTAATAGAGTTTATGGCCGATAACGGCTATACGGCCCGTGTTATACGTTTAGGTATACCTGATGTTATTGTAGAGCACGGTACCCAGCAAGAGTTGTATAACGATTGCGGCTATTCTGCCAAGCATGTGGTTTCATCGGCCCAGCAACTGGTTGGTAAAAAAGTAACTGCGGCTTAATTGCAGTTTACCAACCCAAATTAACAATACACAAACTCACTCTTTCTTTTTATCTGCAACAGGCCAATATTTGCGGCTTGCTTAATCTAATTGGCTGTAATGGCCGGTTGTAAAAAGGGATATTTACCTACTTAGTAGTTTTTTAAATAGGTCCTATGATGTAAAGGCCCCGCACATGCTCCCATGTACGGGGTTCTTTATTTTATTTTCACCCCAACACAATAATTGAGAATACTACTGCGTTTATATATGCAGAGTAACACTTTTTCGTTTTAACAGGTTTTTTTTAGACTTTTTACACTCCCGGCTGGTTACCGGGAGTTTTTTTTATTGAATAACTTCGGGCTTCTTCCTGTTTTTAAGCCATGCATTAAGGCCTACAACCGCAAATATTATCGATACGCCAATGTAAAATTCAGGTGTCATTTGCTCGTCTTTTTTAAAGATGATATAAGCCCAGAATATGCCGTACACACTTTCTAAATTAACCGTAAGGTTAAGCGTGTAGGGGCTAATCTCTTTCATTATTTCTACCGATGCAATAAAGGTAAACGCCGTGCATACCAAGCCGAATATAAGCATGTAGCCCCAATCTGATTGCGACACATTAAAGAAATCGGCAGTAAAACCACCGGTTATGGCAAAGTAAACACTCAGTGCAAACAGGCCTCCCATCAACTCGTAAAACGATATAAGGCGCGAGTCGTACTTACGAACCAGCGTGCCGTTTATTACCGAGAACAAAGCTGAACCTAAGGCAGCTAATACACTCAATATAATAGCATCGGTGTACCTGGTTTCTATAGAAAAAATAAAGCCTATGCCACAAACAGCAACCAACCCCATTATCAGCTCTACCGCACTATGCTTGCGTTTAAAAAAGAACGGCTCTATGATAGCGCTAAAAAAAGCCCCGCACGAAAAGCAGGCCATAGTAACCGATATATTGATTTTTACCGCCGCGTAAAATGCCAGCCAGTGCAGCGCTATTACACCACCAATAGCAAAAAACATAAGCAGCGATTTTCTGTCGATAGCCGTACTGGCCTTGCGTAGCTTTATAAATATAAAAATGGCAGGCAGGGCTATAACTATGCGGTACCAAACAAGAGGCAAAGCATCCAGTGTAATTACCTTGCCGAATATGGGCGTAAAACCCCATATAAACACTATAAAGTGCATCAGCAGGTAATACTTAAGCTTTCCCGATTTCATCATACCTGATGCAAAGATAAAATAAGTAATTTGGCAAGGTGTAATTATTTAGAGATGAAAAAAATACTCTTATTATTTTGTACTGTTTTGAGTTTTTCTTCGGTTAATGCCCAGCCAATGAAAGAACCGCTAACAGATCCATCTAAACCAACAGGTGATGAAGTTTACACTATTGTTGATGAAGCACCACAGTTCCCCGGCGGGCAAGAAGAGCTAAACAAGTTTCTTATAAAGAACATTAAATACCCTGCTATGGCGCGCGAATGCGATTGTCAGGGCCGTGTATTCGTATCCTTTGTTATTGATAAAGATGGTTCTGTTACCGATATTCAGATTGCTCGCGGAGCACAAAAGTGTGGCACAACAACCTGCTACGACGCAGCTAAAAACGTTGTGCCTTGCAATGACCCTAACAAAGCTTCAGAAACTATTGATTGCGATGCATCGGGTATGTTAGATAAAGAAGCCCTTAGGGTGGTAAAACTTATGCCTAAATGGATACCCGGTAAACTAAACGGAAAGCCTGTAAAAGTTAAATATGTACTACCCATTAAATTTACTTTACGGTAAAAACAGGCTCTTATTTTTTGCCTTAAATATTTCCAAATATCATATCACGTTTTCAATTATCAGATGAAAATGTTACGATATTGCGGGAAGTAGAAATCTCAACTGCCCTACTGTCAACCTTTTTGTTGTTTAAACAACAATTTTTTTTTCTTTTTTGTGTATCCTAATAAGATAAATATTCGTTACTTTGCTGTTTAATTAAATCTATTACCAATTTTTTAAATTTTATTTTAATGAAAACAGGAGTTGTTAAATTTTTTAAAACCGACAAAGGTTTTGGATTCATTTCTTCTGACGACCAGGAGGAGATCTTTTTTCACTTTAGTGGTGCATCGGAGCCTGTAACCAAAGGCGACCGTGTATCTTTTGAAGTTAAGCAAGGCCAAAAAGGCTTAAATGCTATCAACATCAAAAAAATCTAAGGCCTAAAAAACTTTTGAACCACAGAAAATCCTCTGACGTAGTCAGGGGATTTTTTGTTTTATCCCTTTAAAGTTCTCCCTTTCAAAAGGGAGTGGATTCTGACGGCAGTCAGAAGACGAGGGATTTTATAGCCCAACAACCCAACAAAAAAGGCAGCCCTAAAGCTGCCTTTTTCATATATAAATTGTCTTTGAATTAGGCGTTAACCAATACAGGCATAACCAGCATTAGCATATCCTCGTCAGGGTCTGATGCTTCTTTAGACGGTAGTATAATTACCGGGCGGTTAGGCATGCTCATTTCTACTGATATATCTTCGGTATCAATGCCGTTCAATATTTCAATAAGGAACTTAGAGTTAAAGGCTATAACCAAATCTTCGCCATCGTAGCTACAGGTTAAGCGCTCGTTGGCCGAGTTTGAGTAATCTAAATCCTCAGCAGAGATTTGAAGCTCGCTGCCTGAGATTGAGAACTTAATCTGGTTGGTGCTGGCGCTGGCAAAAACAGCCACACGCTTAAGCGAGCTTATAAGGGCCTGCTTGCTGATAACCATTTTGTTAGGATTATCAAACGGTATTACCGCGACGTAGTTAGGGTATTTACCATCTATAAGGCGGCAGATAAGGGTAATATTCTCAGTCTGAAAGTATGCGTTGGTATTGTTGTACTCAACCTGCACAGGGGCATCGGTAGATGCAAATATGTTTTGAAGCAGCTTAAGCGGCTTTTTAGGCATAATGAACGATGCATCGTTGCCCGGCTTAATATCGGTACGGGTAAAACGCACCAGCTTGTGGCTGTCTGTAGCTACAAACGTAACATTGTCGCCCGATAGCTGGAACAACACACCCGACATTACAGGGCGGATATCATCGTTAGCGGCGGCAAAGGTAGTTTTGCTGATAGCACGGTGAAGGATAGAGCTGTCAACAGTAAAGCTGTTGCCTTTCTCAATCTTAGGTATTTTAGGGAATTCAGCCGCATCGTGACCGGTTACCTTATACTTACCATAGTCAGATGATATCTCAACCGAGTTGTTATCACCATTAACGTTAAAGCTAAGCGGCTGCTCAGGGAAGGTTTTCAGAATGTCAATAATAAGCTTAGCCGGTATGGTAATGCTGCCCGATGTCTTGCTTTCAACCCCGGCAATTTTGGTGCTCATGGTTATTTCAAGGTCGGTAGCGTGTACGGTAAGTTCGTTTTTGCCCAGTTCAAACAAAAAATCTTCCAGTATGGGCAGGGTGGTGCTGCTTTGTAACACACCGCTTATCAGTTGCAAATGCTTTAATAGCGTAGTGCTCGATACAATAAAGTTCATAGCTTAAAATTATGCTTAGAAGGCAAAAATAGGTTATTGCCTTTTGGGTAGGTCAAAAAAATACTAACAATTGTTAATTACTGCCGGGGGCAAAGAAGGTAATAGGCACCAACGCCCTGTCCCATACATAGTA
>JBIPNX010000224.1:0-4539 GCA_044378145.1 Flavobacteriales bacterium
GTTAGAGAATTTTTAACCGATTTCATGAAAGCCTCTACCGTTGCTTGAACGGCCACTTTCTCTACCCCGGTTTTTTCAGCTATCTCGGTTACCAAATCAGCTTTTGTCATAATAGTAGTTATTTTAAAAAATAATATGATCCTTACTTTACAAATGCAAACATAATTTAATTACATTAAACAACAAAAAATTTGTTTCTATTTATGATTCAACCCTTTAGCTTTTTAACGCAAAAAAAATGGTTTAAAAAGCGCGTAAAATTGTCTTTTTTTACTTGGAGGTTTCCTTTTTATCATATTGTCTGTTGTTGTAAGCAACCAATATGTTGTAAACAGCAGCAAAATGTATTTGTTCAACTCTGTGCAAGAAATACCGCAAAATAATGTCGGGCTAGTTCTCGGAACGTCAAGTGGTTTGAGTAACGGAAGGCCCAATTTGTACTTTACTTACCGCATTAATGCCGCTGCCGACCTTTTTAAGGCCGGAAAAGTTAAACACCTGATAGTTAGTGGCGACAATAGCGTAAAAAATTACAACGAACCCGAAGAAATGCGCCTCGCCCTTATTGGCAAGGGTGTACCCGATAGTTGCATCACTATGGATTTTGCCGGTTTCCGCACGCTGGATTCTGTTGTGCGCTGCCAAAAAGTATTTGGTCAAAGCAAGTTTACAATCATATCGCAACAGTTCCACAACCAGCGCGCGGTGTTTTTAGCCCGCCAAAAGGGCTTAGACGCTATTGGCTACAACGCTAAAGATGTGCACAAGAGCCTTGCACTGCGCACCAAGGTTAGAGAGCCTTTGGCCCGTTTTAAAGCTGTGCTGGATATTTTATTTAATAAGAAACCCAAATTTTTGGGCGATCCGGTGAAGATTAAGGTTTAGTTATCGGCAGACAATGGAATACCAATGTGTGTGTTTATAGGTACACACTACCTTTTAACCAGCTTTAGGTATACGTTTTGTTTGGGGCGAAGGGTAATAAGCGGGTCTAATTCTATTGGGGTGGTATCTTTCAGTTCAAACCTATAGCGCTGCATTACCGATGCCAACACTACCTGCATTTCCATTAACGCAAAGTTGTTGCCTATGCACAATCTTGGCCCACCACCAAAAGGAAAATAGGTGAACTTTTTTTGCTCTTTAACCTTCTCGGGGCTAAAACGCTCCGGGTCGAATTTAAGCGGGTCTTTCCAGTATTTGGGGCTGCGGTGTATACACAATGTAGGTATAAGGCAATTGGTACCGGCAGGTATAGCATAGCCACCTATTTCATCATCTTCTACTGTTTTACGGCCAACAATCCATGCCGGGGGGTATAAGCGCATGGTTTCGTCTATCACCATACGGGTGTATGTAAGGCTGCGCAGGTTTTCAAAACTTACGGGTTTGCCTTGTAAAACAGTATCTAACTCTTCCTGCAGCTTTTTCTCTACTTCAGGATTCTGCGCAAGCACATAAAAGGCCCAGGTAAGGGCATTGGCAGTGGTTTCGTGCCCGGCAATAAAAATGGTCATTACCTCATCGCGTAGCTGGCGGGTGCTCATCCCCTCGCCGGTATCTTCGTCGCGGGCATCCATCAACATTGACAATAAGTCGTCGTATTGCTTACCCTCTTTACGGCGGTTTTCAATAATACCTGTTATTACCTCGTCTAACACGCTTACTGCCTTATTTTGCTTCAGGTTGTTAGGTGTAGGTATCCATGTAGGCAGTTTAAAGGGGTTACGGATACGTTCTGCGCCCTGTTCTATTGCTACAGTAACCCAGGTGCTAATCCTGTCTATCTCATCTTCAACATTAGATATAAAGAGCGATTTAGAAACAATGTCTAACGCAATGCGGTTCATCTCTGCCGATATATTCAGCTCTACCCCTTCCAGCTTTTCCCAACGCAACAGCATCTGGCCTGTGCAGGTAATCATGGTATCTACAATAGCCGCCAGTTTTTCTTTATGAAAACCCGGTTGTGCCATGCGGCGTTGCTTGCGCCAAAAATCTCCTTCAGATGTTAAAAGGCCGTTGCCCAAAAGCAGTTTCAGGGGGTCGTAACCAAAGCTTTTTACGTAGTTGCGGTTATTCTCCTGCAATACATAGCGCACATATTCAGGGTCGTTAAGAACACATATTTTGCGTATGGGCGATTTTACCCAATATATGGGGCCCATGGTATCGTAATTCTCAAAAAGGAAGTCGAGTGGCCAGTTGGCCATATAGTAGGCATTTTTAAAAATAAAATGCTCCTTTTCCGGCGACGGGGGCAGGGCTTTTGCTTTGCTTGTTTCTTTTACCTCTTCCATATCAATTAAGGGTTTTTAACCGCATTTAACCGGTATAAAACACATGCGCCGTGTTGCCCCAATGCTGTCCAATAATATGTTTGTTCTATTTCCTTTTTTAACTTATGATTTGATGAAACCACTAACATACCTGACTTAATATTATTTCTATTGCATTCCTCTTTAATATTGTAATGATATACCTTGTTGTACAGGGTAATATAAAACTTTAAAGAGCCGTTGTAATAGCAATCGTCGCTGTCAAAGGTAGTAAAGGTTGTAATACCGGGGTTATGTTGTTTTAGGTGCTTAAAAAAGTATCCATACTGGTATACTTCAAAATCCCAATGGGTTGTAAATTGCCTGAAGCAAAGACTATAGGCCCAGCTGCTAAAAACAATAAGCAGCGCTGCGTACAATGCTACTACACCTGCTTTTACAAATATTTTTAAGCCCAATAGTATTTGCCATGCCCTGTATATTCCAACTCCTGTTATTATGGCCAACATAGGCAACATAGGTAGCGCATACCACTCTTTAAATGTGCCAAAGGTTACTACCAGATAAAAGGCAACAGCGTTAATAATAAAATACGTTGCTATTTTGGTTGTTACGTTGTCTCTTTTAATATATAAAACGGCAATCGCAGGCAATATTAAATAGCTCCAGGGCAAAAACTGCTGCGTAAACATAGGTATGCCATAGGTCCAAAAACTATCTACCTTTTTATACTCTGCGCTACCATTTGTATGCAAGTAGCGCCCCCATAATTCATTAGACGCAACAGCATCAACATATCCGCTATTGTAATACTCGCGTGCAAGGTAATATGCTACTACTGCCGCTATACCTGCAAAACCATAAATGTAGAGCCTTTTGTTACTTAACACATACCATGTTTTTTTGCTTATAAGCATAGCCAATACCATGCCCGGCCCAATAAAAAAAACTGCTATACTTTTTGTAAAAACCCCCAGTATAATATACAATACTGTCCAACCAAGGGTGTTTGAAAAGCCCTGCAAATAATTGTAAAAAGAGATTAGGGCTGCTATCTCAAAAAATATTAGTAATGCATCGTGGTCTGCTGTGCGGGCGCAATGGTGTATTAAATATCCTTGCGTTGTTAGCAATATTATAGCCGACAGTAAACCCGGCCAAAGAGTCTGTGTTTGCTTTTTTAAAAAGCTGAAAATATAAAATGCTGTTGCAGTTGCTGCCAAGGCAGATGGCAGGCGATACACCCAATTATCAAACCCAAATAGTTTTATGCAAAATACCTGCAGCCAAACCAGCAATGGGGGTTTGGTTTCCCACATATCGGGCCTTCCCTCAAAGCTCCGTATTAAATAGTCGCCATCTACAAACATTGCAATGGCATGGGCAGCATTACGAGACTCATCATAAGCCCTAAGGGTGAAATAACCCAATTGATGGAATAAAGTAAAATAACACAGCAGCAATAAAAAAACTATTGCCCCAAGCAGTGTGTATTTTTTTTTCCCAGTCAAATTACTCTCCCATTTTAAAGCCTATGCCAAGGCGGCGCATAAACTCCAACGCAACTGTTGTTTGCAGGCAAACCCTAAAGGGCAAATCATACCCACGCCAGGTTTCTACCGTGTACGATTTTATGTTTAGCCTGTAGTACATATTATCTAACGAGCCTGCAGCCATAAAAGGGAACCTATGGAGCATAAACTTCTCCTCAGGGTCACTAAGATAGCGGTTTACCTCGTTTTGCACACCGGTTAGCAAGCTGCTTTTAGTATCGCCAACGTAGATTAGCGTATTGCCAAAGGCTTTGTCGTCTTTGTTCTTAGGTGTCATGGTGCGGGTGTGCGACCGTGCCTCGTGCAGGTTAATAACCAAATCGGGTTTTAGCGAATCTATCAACTGCATAAATTGGTACGAGAGGGTGTACTCATAATCTACCCAACAGGTATCGCCGGGAAAGGTACGGTTTAGGTCTTTGTTTAAAAACCTGACAGTATCGTGGCAGGCAGGCAAATTAACCCGGGGTATAATGTAAAGTGTACCTTTTTGTACGCTGATGTTTTCTACTATACTATCGCAGGCATACTGGGCAGCAACCTCATCACCATGAATGCCTCCATCCAACACCATTACAGGTCCCTTTTGCTTGCCGTAGTAAACATATACAGGAGTATTTACTGTATTGTTGCCAAGGTAAAATATAGTATCGGGTGGCAAACCTGTACCCCCTAAAACGGAATATGCACAGCCTAAGGCCATGCAT
>JBIPNX010000225.1:0-4524 GCA_044378145.1 Flavobacteriales bacterium
AGGGCGAGGACCTTCGTCGGTATCAACAATATATTCGCGGGTTTTCTTTTTCTCTTTTTCGTCCAGGTAAGTCTCCTTAACATTTACAGGAGCTATGCCCGATTTAAAAGCACCATTTTTAATAGCATTAATAGCTTTTTGGTGAGAGTTGAATGCAAACTGATCCTGGTCTTCGCGGCTAATGTTATATTCATTAGCAACGGCTTCGGCAGTTAAACCCATACCCCAGTAGTAGTCGGCATTACCTTTAGCTACATCGTAGTTAGGTACAACCCTCCAGCCACCAAATGGCATGGTTGACATAGTTTCAACACCACCGGCAATAATGCAATGGGCCATACCGGCTTTAATTTTTGCTACACCAATAGAAATAGTTTCTAAGCCCGAGGCGCAGTAACGGTTAACTGTCATGCCCGGAACTTTATCAGTATTTAAACCCATAAGTGCTACCATACGGCCAATGTTAAGGCCCTGTTCAGCTTCGGGTGTGGCATTACCAACAATTACATCGTCAATACGCTCTTTATCAAGTGTTGGGAATTGTGCAACCAGTTGTTGAATAACGTCAGCTGCTAAGTCGTCGGGGCGGGTAAAGCGGAATAATCCACGGGGGGCTTTGCCTACTGCGGATCTAAGGCCGCCAACTACGTATACTTCCATTTTTTATTAAAATTGTTTGGTTAGATGAATTATAATGATTGATGATTTTTCTATTTAGGTGGTACAGGGTCTTTAGGCGGTATGGTAGATGAAATGGTTTCCCCATTTTTAAACCTCACTGTTTTTAATAACATACCCTTAGAGTTGTAATATTTCCAATCTCCATCGCGCTTGCCCATAACATAGCTGCCGGTCATCCTTGTTTCGCCCGATGTGTTGTAGTAATAAGTCCAGGTACCTACTTTTTTGCCATAGTCATATTCGCCCTCGGCATTGGTTTGGCCCGAAAAAAAGTACGATGTGTATTCACCATCGCGTTTACCATCAAAATAGTTGCTTTTTTCGCGCGTTTTGCCCGTTGTGGCGTAGTAGAAAACAACCGGACCGTTGAACTTGTTGTCTTTGTACGAAATTTCAGAAATAACGTACCCGTAGTAATTATAACATTTCCAAACACCCTGCCTGCGGCCAAGGGCATCAGAGCAATTCAGATGTCTTTCTTTGCGCGGCGCATATGCCGGTTTTTCACAATACTGGTCTTGCGCAAACACCGCTGAGGTTGCTGTAAGTAAAAATAGCTGTATTACGTTTATTAGTAAGCCTTTGCGCATTTAATGCCTTGTATCTGCGTAAATATATATCAATTTTAATATTCTACGTAATACAAAACAGGTTAGTTATCAAATTAATTTGACACATTATCGGCAAGCGTTGTTTTGCCGGGTACTGTTGTGTTAATAGCCTCGCCCAATTTATAAGTAACCACTTTTGATAGTGTTCCTTTAGACGAATAATATTTCCAGTCTCCGTCGCGCTTACCAGCTGTGTAATTACCCGTCATTCGTGTTTCGCCTGTCGAGTTATAATAGTAAGACCAAACGCCTATTTTTTTACCGTAATCAAACTCACCCTCTGCCATTACCTGACCTGAGAAAAAGTATGATGTATAGTCGCCGTCTTTTTTACCGTCAAAGAAGTTACTTTTTTCTCTTACTTTTCCGGTTACCCCATAGTAAACAGTTACGGGGCCGTTAATTCTATTGTCTTTATAGGTCATTTCGCTTATCAGGTAACCGTAATAAGTATACGATTTCCATACGCCCTGGCGACGTCCTAAAAAGTCTTTACAATTCAAATGTCTCTCTTTGCGTGGGGCGTATTGTGGCCTTTCACACATAAGGTCTGGTGCAGTTTGTGCCGCCAATGACGTGGCTGATAATACCACCATTGTAAACACAACAATTGCTTTGGTTTGTAATAGCTTTTTCATCGGGTTACATTTATGTTAATTGGTAACCCAAAATTATCTTTACTTATTTATATAGTATAAGCATTGCTAAGACTGTTCTAACCAATGTAAGTTTAGGGCTGTTTTTTAGCACAGCCCTAATGCTTACAGGACTATTAATTTCTTAACGGTTTGCCATATTTTATAATGCTTTCTAAGCGTTTTAATGTTTTTTCAGTACCGCATAGGCTTAAGAAAGCTTCGCGCTCTAAGTCTAGTAAGTATTGTTCCGATACTTCGGTTGGGGCCGATAAATCGCCACCGCACATTACATAACCTAGTTTTTCTGAAATTAATTTATCGTGCTCAGAAATATATTTACCTGAATACATTGTGTTAGCACCTGCGTAAACCATACCTAAGCCCGATTTGCCCATTACCTTAATGTCTTTACGCTGTACAGGCTGGGTGTAACCCTCATCTGCCATTAAAATAGCCTGACGTTTAGCTTCGGCAATAACGCGGTTGCTGTTTACCACAACAAGGTCTTTGCCTTTTTGTAAAATGCCAAGGTCGTAAGCTTCGTAAGCCGATGTGCCAACCTTAGCCATACCAATGGTAAGGAAGTTATTGCGTAGGTTGTTGGTTTGGATATCACCTTCTTTTAACGCATCAGAAGCACGTACAACAAACTCTTTAGTACCGCCACCGGCAGGTATAACTCCAACACCAAGCTCTACCAAGCCCATATAGGTTTCGGCAGCAGCTACAACGCGGTCGGCATGCATGTTAAGCTCGCAACCACCACCCAGTGCCAGGCCTTTAGGGCCTGTAATAACAGGGATTGAAGAGTAACGTAAACGCATTACCGTATTTTGGAAGTAACGGATAGCAAAGTCTAACTCGTCATACTCCTGGTCTATTGCCAACATAAATATCATGGCAATGTTTGCACCGGCAGAGAAGTTAGGGCCGTCGTTAGAAATAACCACACCACGGTAGTCTTTCTCGGCCATATCAATGCCTTTGTTAATGGCAGTTAATACCTCCTGACCAAGTGAGTTCATTTTAGAGTGGAACTCAATATTGATAATGCCATCGCCTATGTCGTGTATGGTAGCACCGGCGTTAGTGTACAATGGCTTTTTAGTATGGCGAACGGTATCAAGGATAATGAAGTTCTCACGTCCCGGAACCGGCTTGTACGATTTAGAAGGAATGTCGTAAAACTTCTGTACGCCGTTTTCTATTTTGTAGAATGATGTAGCGCCCGATGCCAACATATCATAAACCCACTGGGCAGGCTTACGGTTAGCGGCTTCCATATCTTTAACTACCTTGTCAACACCTAATACATCCCAGTTATCAAACGGGCCTACTTCCCAGCCAAAGCCGGCGCACATAGCGTCGTCAATTTTGTAAAGCTCGTCTGTAATCTCAGGTATGCGGTTAGACACGTATTGGAACAGTGCGTACCATGTTTTGCGGTAAAACTCGCCCGCTTTATCAGTACCTGCATACAGCACTTTCATGCGTTCGCGCAGGTTATCAATATTTTTTGTAGCCTCAAGGGTAGGGAATTTAGCCTTAACCTGTGGGCGGTATTCCATTGTTTTAAGGTCAAGAACCAATATTTCGGTTTTGCCTTCAGCATTTTTGGTCTTTTTAAAGAAACCCTGTTTGGTTTTATCGCCCAACCATTTATTCTCTACCATTTTTACAAGGTAAGGAGGCAGTTCAAACGTAGCTTTAGCTTCGTCGTTTGGCAGGTTATCGCGTAAACCGTTGGCAACATTAACAAGCGTATCCAAACCAACTACATCACCGGTACGGAATGTAGCTGATTTAGGACGGCCTAATACAGGGCCTGTTAATTTATCTACTTCCTCAATGGTCATTCCCATTTCGTCAATAATATGGAACAAGCCCATAATGCCTGCAACACCTACGCGGTTAGCAATAAATGCCGGGGTGTCTTTACATAATACGGTTGTTTTGCCAAGGTATAAATCACCATACTCCATAAGGAAATCAACCACTTTTTGGTCAGTCTCAGGTGTTGGGATAATCTCTAACAACTTCAAGTAACGTGGAGGGTTAAAGAAGTGGGTTCCACAGAAATGCTTGCGGAAGTCTTCACTGCGGCCTTCGTTCATCAGGTGGATAGGGATGCCCGATGTGTTAGAAGTAATTAGAGTACCAGGTTTGCGGAATTTCTCTACCTGGTCAAATACCAGTTTTTTAATATCTAAACGTTCTACTACTACCTCAATAATCCAATCGCAGGTAGCAATGTTCTTCATATCATCGTCAAAGTTGCCGGTAGTAATACGCGTGGCAAACTCTTTTTTATAAATAGGCGATGGATTGCTTTTAAGAGCAAAGGCAAGGGCATCGTTAACAATGCGGTTGCGTACAGCCTTATCGGTAACCTTTAAACCTTTTGCGGCTTCTGCTTCATTTGGTTCTTTCGGAACAATATCAAGCAATAATACATTAACACCAATGTTGGCAAAATGGCAGGCAATGCGCGAGCCCATAACACCTGAGCCTAATACGGCTACTTTTTTAATAGTGCGGTTCATTTTATATTATTATTTCTCTTTAAAAATTTCTTTTTGATTTTCGGTTACCTG
>JBIPNX010000226.1:0-4513 GCA_044378145.1 Flavobacteriales bacterium
CAACCACGGATGGTTAGACAGCTGGCACACCTTTAGCTTTGCCCAGTATTACGACCCTAGCCGTTCGCACTTTGGCGCATTGCGTGTATTGAACGATGATTATATAGCAGCAGGCATTGGCTTTGGTACCCATCCGCACGATAATTTTGAGATTGTTACCATACCCTTAGAAGGCGCAGTAGAACACCGCGATAGCATGGGCAACCACGGCATTATTAAACGTGGCGATGTGCAGATAATGAGTGCAGGGTCGGGCATAGCACACTCCGAGTTTAACGCCAGCAAAGACGAAGCGCTTAAGCTGTTCCAGATATGGGTATTTCCTAAAGAGCGTAACATTACCCCGCGCTACGACCAAAAAACGTACCCTTTGGAAGGCCGTAAAAACAGCTGGCAGGTAGTAGTATCGCCAAAAGACGAAGGTGCGGTTTGGATAAACCAGGATGCGTACTTTAACCTTGGCCACTTTGATGCCAACAGCAATGTTGACTATAAAATGAACACTAAAGGCAATGGTGTGTTTTTGATGGTGGTTGAAGGTGATGCCGAAGTTGACGGCCAAAAGCTAAGTAAGCGCGATGCTATTGGTGTATGGGATGTTGATAGCATTAGCATAAAAACAAATGCCGAAACTGAACTTTTGGCCATAGAAATACCAATGGCAGTGTAAACAGCCTAACCCATAAAAAACCTAAACTAATGGAACATGAAATAACTAAAAAGTACAGTAACGGCGAGGTTACTGTAGTGTGGAAGCCCAACATGTGCATACATTCTGCAATATGTTTTAATGGCCTGCCGGGTGTATTTGACCCGCGCAAACGGCCTTGGATTACTGCAGAAGGCGGTACTACAGACGAGATTGTTGCACAGGTTAGCAAATGCCCATCGGGGGCGCTTAGTTATTTCCGTAACAATGAAATGACCAACCCTGCGGTTGATGTAGAAGCAATTGTTGAAGTATCGGCAAACGGGCCGCTGTTGGTGTATGGTAATATTAGAATTAAAGATGCCGAAGGCAACCAAACAATAAAAAACAAGGTAACGGCGCTGTGCCGTTGCGGACAATCGGCCAACAAACCCTATTGCGACGGTACCCACCGTAAAGTGGGGTTTATAGGCTAAACAAAACGTATAAATGAAAGTCTTAATTATAAGTTCGAGTACCCGCAAGGGCCGCACCAGCCACAGAGTAGCTGTGCATTTAAATAACAGGCTTAACAGCACAGATGGTGTTGAGGCTCGTATATTAGATTTAGCCGAGAAAAAACTGCCCATGTTTGAAGAGGTTTACGTGCGCGACGAAAACCCTACCGATATAGCTAAAGAAGTAGCCGGCATGCTTAACTGGGCCGATGCCATGATATTTCTTACTCCCGAATACAACGGGAGCTATTCGCCGGCACTAAAAAACCTGGTTGACTATTACAACAAAGCCGAGTTTATTAAAAAAGCAATAGGCATTGTTACTGTTTCTACCGGGGCTTTGGCAGGCATGCGGGCTGCTGTTTTAATGCAGCAATTAATACTGGCTTTGTTTGGTTACCCCGCGCCGTATATGTTGCCGGTTGGCAATGTGTTAGATAAATTTGATGAAGAAGGAAACCTAACTCTACCGTTGTTTGAAAACAGCATTAACAATTTTGTAGCTGAGTTTTTATGGCTGGCCGATGCGGTTGTAGCCAAGAAGCAATTAGCGGCTGCAGCTTAATCCTTCCTTTCCCAAACACGTATGTAGTCAATTTCAAACACGTAGGGAAACTTGGTAAACAAGCCATCCAGCCCTACGCAGGTACCACCCAGTGGCGATGCAATGCCGGCAATCATATTCATAGGCTTAAGGCTGTCGGTATAGGCAAAAGTTGAGGTAAAGTAATTTTCCCCGTCAAGGTAAAATTTAATAGAGCCCTTTTCCCAGTTAAAGCCAAAGGTGTGCCATACATCATCTTCTACACTTGTATGCTTATAGTAGTCTGATTTATGCTTTTCGGTAGTAAAAGTATTTTCGCAAACGGTATCGGCACCAACCATGGTAGGCGGTATAACATAGTGTATGTTTGAAGTAATGGTACGGTCCTGGCCGTTTATAAATTCAAAGCCATCAATCTCGTGCCAGCAATTGCCATCAAAGAGCCAAAAGTCGGGGCCAAAGGGGGCATACGTCATCGGGAACCTGGGTGCCCGCGGTAGTTTAAAACGCATCTCGTAATAGCCCCTGTAAAATTGTTTTTTAGAGTAGATAAGCCCTGTAGTATGGGTTACCTCTTTTTTGGTAACGTTAAAATAGCCTTTGTCCCAGTCCCAAAATTCGCCCATGGCGTTTTCTTCGCGGGTATATAGTTTTAATGTACCGTCAGATACTTTGATGTTGTGCGTATCGCTTGGGTCAATCCAAGCCTGGGGTTCTTTAATTTCGTTAGGCTGGTTGTAGTTGCAAATAGTTACCGTATTATTTGGCCCCTGCCCCCAGGCAAAATTAGTGCGCCATACATTCAGGTTAATCCGGTTGCCGTCAAACTCATCGGCAAAAACAATTTTCCAGCGCGTGGTGTCTTCGCCGGGGGGTTGGGCATTAAGTATGCCTGTAAATATTACAAATATGTATAGTGCTAATTTTTGCATAGCCTGATAATGGCAAATGTAATGCCAATAAGCTAATTAGGTTGCAGGTTCAAATTATGTAAGCGCATTTTTTCTCCAATCTAACAAATTGCCCTATCTTCAACCCTTGTTTGTGTTTGTAGGCCAATGAATGATTTACTCATACTTATAGCCCTTGCGGTGGCCCCCTGTATAGTTATTGCCCTGTTTATTTACTGGCGCGATAAGTTTGACAAGGAACCGTTTAACTTGCTGGTAGGCACCTTTTTTGGTGGCATAGCATCGGTTGTGCCTGCCTATTTTCTTAGCCGCGGATTAGAAGATATTGTACTGGCCGGCCAAACAATTACCACCTTTGAAATTGCTATTGATGCCTTTGTTTGTGTTGCCTTTACCGAAGAAATTTCTAAATACTTTTTCCTTAGGCTGATAGCTTATCCTAACAAAAATTTTAACGAGCCTTTTGATGGTATAATGTACTCTGTAATGGTGGGCATGGGCTTTGCCATGATAGAGAACCTGCTGTATGTTTTGGGTAACGAGGGTAATGGTATAAGAATAGCCCTGTTGCGCATGTTTACCGCCATACCGGCGCATGCTGTGTTTGCTGTAATTATGGGCTATTTTGTTGGCCTTGCCAAGCATACAAACCATAAAACAGGCTACCTGTTTTTGGGTGTTTTAGCGGCTACATTAGCCCACGGCTTTTACGACTTTTTCTTATTTGTTCAAAATATACCCTTTGTTTACCTGGGTGCTGCTATATCATTATTGTTTTGTGTTTACCTGTCGTTTAAGGCTATACGCCAGCACAAAAAAAACTCGCCATTCGCACCCGGAGGTACAAATGGCGAGGATAGTAAAATTACCGATAGCGAAACCGGTTTTTAATACGGTGCTGTGTAGCTGGTAGGGGCATTGCCCGGTATCTCGTTATTTTGGTACATGTTTGGCGGCAATTCTAAAATATGCCATTGGCCTGCTTCGTCTTGCCATTCAATAGTGTAATGGTCAACCTGGTTAGCGCCCCAGCTCATGTATGGGGTCCACTCCAGTTTAACTTCATACGCTGCATGGTCTATGTTGGCTTGCAGTACAATGTTATCACCTGTTTTACCTGTATAGCTCTTATCGTTACAAACGCTGTTTGTTTCTATACGGTAGTAGTACTTAATGGTTTGTATGCTTGCATCCCAATCGTCGTAAGCCAGCAATGTATCTGCCGATGTAAACGGACCGGTAATTTGTCCAATGCTTTGGAAGTTTAGACTATCTGCTGAGCGGAATATGGTATAGTAGCTAACCAACTCGGGGAAGTAAGGTGCTTTCCACTCGGTACGTGTAAACTGGTTATCAACCACGGTAGTGCGTGTTACGTTTGCAGGTAGTGTGGTGTAATCAATTTTAGGTAGCGGAGATGTAGCAGTATCACTCATAGAGTATAATGTGCCGCCGCATAAGCTAACCGCACGTATGCGGTACTTGTATTCGCGTGGGCAAATTTTATCCTGGTCTAAGTAACCTGTTACGTTGCCCGGTACGGTTCCAATTAAGAACGTAGCGGTAGTATCGGCCCAGCCGTTACCTTGTGTACGGTAAATCTCGTAGTAGTCTACAGTGCAACCACCATATGGGTTCCATTTAATTAACCTGTCGGTGCTTGGTAACAAGTATGCAGTAGCTTCTATGGTGCAATGGGCAGTAACACTGTCTATGCCTTTGGTATAGCCGCATTGGTCGGTAACACCTACTTTGTAGCAGTAAGAGTTTGTTAGTGTAGCCAGGCCGTTGTTATCCATAAACTCAGTTTGGTTTATGTTGTTAATGGTGCTAATTAACTGGTAAGTAGTACCATCGTAACGGTAAACATCGTAGCTGCCAAAATCAAATGCTGTAGATGCTGCCCACTCTA
>JBIPNX010000227.1:0-4512 GCA_044378145.1 Flavobacteriales bacterium
TTACCCTTAGCGAGAACGACCAAAAGCCCCGTACCAGCGCCATCAATGGTTTTAACTTAGGTTTAGGCTTTAAGCAATTCTTTAAAAAGAGCGAGATTAAATACGGTATGGATGTTCTTGGTTTCCGCACCGATTTTGACTTTTACAACGCCGTTGGCCGCAGTATTAAGCAAAACGATAACACCACAGAAATGGCAGGCTATGTTAAGGCTCGCCTGGTATTGGCAAACGAGCGTTTGGTGCTTGAGCCCAGCTTCCGTGCACATTACTACGCGTCGCTTTCTGCCCTTAGCCCTGAGCCACGTTTATCGGCTAAGGTTAATATTTCCGATTGGTTCCGTGTGAAGTTTGCCGGTGGTTTATACTCGCAAAACTTAATGGCTGCCAACTCTGACCGCGACGTGGTTAACCTGTTCTACGGTTTCTTATCGAGCCCTACCAGCCTGCCTGATGAGTTTGATGGCAAACAGGTTAAGAATGGTTTGCAACGCTCGTCGCACGCTATTTTGGGCTTTGAGTTTGATGCAGGTCCGGACATCCGCATAAACGTAGAGGGCTACTACATTAAATTTAACCAGCTTACCAACATAAACCGTAACAAGATATTTGACGATATTCCTGAAAATGCCGACAAGCCTGACTACCTGAAGAAAGACTTTGTTATTGAAAATGGTTCGTCTAGAGGTGTTGACTTTACCTTGAAATACGAAAAAGGCCGCCTGTATGTATGGCTGGTTTACTCGCTAATGTACACCGACCGTTTTGATGGCCTTAACAGCTACAAGCCTATCTTCGACCGTCGCCATAATGTTAACGCCGTTATATCGTACAACTTTGGCAAGCAGCAACTGTGGCAGGCCGACTTACGCTGGAATTTTGGTTCGGGCTTACCGTTTACCCAAACACAGGGCTTTTTTGAGAAACCACCGCTTAACAACGGCATCAACTCTGACTACACCAGCGCCAACGGGGCGTTAGGTATTATCTACGGACAGCTTAACCAGGGTCGTTTGCCTTACTACCACAGGTTAGACGTATCGTTACGCCGCAAGTTTATGTTTACCGAAACTATGACGCTGGATGCTGTTATAAGCTGCACCAACGCCTACAACCGCGATAACATTTTCTATTTTGACCGTGTAAACTACAAACGCATTAACCAGTTGCCTATACTACCAACGTTAGGTTTGGCGTTTACGTTTTAAAAGATCCCCTCACCCCCTAAATCCCCATCTCCTAAAGGAGTGAGGGGGACTTTAAAAGAGAAGGAAAAAAAGAGAGCGAAAATGAGAGTATAGACTACCGCCGCAAGGGTTTTAGCCCTAACGAAGGAAAGTGAAATTTATAAGAGTGGCCTACTTGCCGGGCATGTGCTTTTATCTGAAAGTACAATGCTATGTATGGTCTACTAAATACCTTCCCGGCTTATTGAACGTTCTTTGATTTATTGTAAAAGAGGAGTTATTCTACTATTCAAAAATATAGGTATAGTTATACTTCTCCCACCTGGTAAAGTTGCCTCCGGTATGCAGTAGCCCATAGTGTACATAATATGTAACACATCGGGTAACATAGCCTTGGGGATTTAATGTGTAATTATAGGTTGTATTTGCCGTAAAATCGCCACTAATACCCTCTTTACGGTATGTTCCTATAAGGTATTGGTCGTCTTTACCTGTAAGGTTATTGTCAAAGCTGCGGTTGAGTGAAAAAATATCCGTTTTGGCTATAGTATTAGTATACTGAATGGTTTGTATAGAACCAATATAACTGCTGGTAGGATTGTGGCCCCCATCGTATTGCATATAGGTGCCACCATACGGGTCATCTCCGGAATATTCATCACCCGAAAATTGCACTGTAAATAAATAATCAGACGGGTAATACGTGTAATTCATCCGGCTTGATAAATGAAGAGTAGTGTCGTCATTTTCCAGTTGGCCCTGAAAGTATGAAGAGTCGGCAGAGCCTTGAGCATTCAGGTAATAGAAGCGGTTGTATGAAATAGAAGCATGCTCATAATTAGGATGCCTGTTATACAACTTGGTTACTGTTTTTACAGCAAGGCTATCGCCATAATAAGTAAAAAAACCACCCTCTATTTCAATGCCATTTGCCTTTAAATGGTACTGCGTAATGTTGTTGTTTTGGTCTAAATGGATTGTGTAGTCGTATATAAACTTGAAACTGGTATCCGGTATTTGTGGTGGTGGAATAATTGTATCGGTAGTATCCGTTGGTATTGTGTCTGTTGGCGGCGGCTCATTAACCTCTTTCTTACACGATTCTGTAAAAGCCATGGTTGCTATCAGTAGAAATAATATAGGCAGCAGCTTTTTCATGGTTATTCTACTATGTAGGTAAAATGCTCCTTGAACCCTTTTATGGTATCAGTGTTAAAATTAGTGCGGGTAAATAACGAGCTTACGTAGCCTTGGTTAGTAAACGTGTAGCCATAATCTGCAACAGTTTGTGCGTGCCCACCGGGGCCCGCCGGCGGTATGTATATATTGGCAAGATGATAAGAAGGGTTAATGCCCGATAGTGTATTATCAAAGCCCAGATCGTTTATCCTAAAAACATCTACCAATAACGGTTGCAATGTGTACTCTATATGTCGTGTATCGAATGATTCTATCAGGTTGCCTTCCCACTCATAATTGGTAATATAGCCTGTTGAACCATTGCCCAGAAACGTATTGGTAGAGGTTAACCGATTTTGGTTGTCGTAGCTATACAAAACAGAATCGGTATAAATACCCAGCCCGTCAAACCCAACGTGCTTATAGGCATAGCCATTATTATTAAGGCAATAGTAGCGCGCATACATTAGTAAACTGTCGGCATCAAAGTCAAAGCGGCCCACGGTATCGGCGCTTACTGTTTCAAAGCGTGTAAAGCCGGCCAGCTGGTTTTGGCTATTGTGTTGGTAGTAGCGTTTAATATTGTTTTGCTGGTCTATATATACAGTAGTGTAGGTAATATCGGTATAAACAGTGTCGCCTGCGGTAGGTTGTGGCTGGTCATCATCATTATCGCACGCAGGTAAAACAGCCAGGGCAAGCATGGGGATTATAAAATATAGGAGTATCGTCTTCATATTAATCGCGGTAAATAGACCAACCGGTTACGTAAATAAAATTGCTGTCGAACACCTGCAGTTTTATCCAACCATAATAATATTGGCTGTTTTTTAAAACGCGTATCCCTATGTAGCCTTTGCTATCGTACCAATCGCCATCAAGGCTGTTTGCTAAAGGGCCGTGTTCATCGCGTACTAGCAAGGCAGGGATAGAAGCATTGTACACTTTCCAGTTTGATGTAGCTGATATGCTGTCGTTTAATGCAAGGCGTTTTACATTGTCAGACCCTGCAACAGCAACATACTCAACATTGGTAGGGCTGCCAAGCTCTATGGTATTAAGAACCTGCGTACCGGCCTGGGCATCGAGGTGCGAGTAGTTTATTTTTAATTTATAATCGTCGAACAGGTTTTGTTGGTAGCTGTAAGCAGCGGTATCAGTGGGTTCAGATGCTGCACAAGTTGCTTCGGCAGGTACACCTGCCAGTATAAATCCGGGGTTTACACACTGTTGGTCTTCGGTATCGCAGCGGGTTAGGCTTAATACAATAACAGATAATACTATAGGCAGCAGTTTTTTCACGTAACAAGTTTAGTCATTAACAACTTAAAAAACAAGCTTATTCTGCTTCGCAACTTGCCACTTTGCCACTCCGCCACTATTGCGTACTTTTGAAGCTAACTATGAAACGCATTTTGCTCATAATGCTCCTTTGCTTTGCCACTGCGGTACAGGCACAGCAGCTAAATATATTTCCCGATAACCAGTACGGTGCACAGTTTGATAAGTATCTGAACCGCAAGAAGGCTGTCTTCCACACCTCTATGCGCCCTTACTTACAGGCCGATGTAGAGCAGGTTATCAGCATAGATTCTGCAGTAGGTATTAAAGATTACGACTGGGCTTTTGCGCACCGCCGTGTAGGCAGGGCCTTGTTCTCCGACCATCTGGTAAAGCTTGATTCGGGTATATGGCAACTGTATTTAGACCCTGTTGTAGACCTTGATTTTGGTAAAGACACCAAGGCCGATATTACTACTTACTCAACTACCAAAGGCGCAGCATTCTCTGGCAACATAGGCAAAAAGTTTTCGTTCTACACCGCCTATTACGAAAACCAGGCACGCTTTCCCGGCTACTTAGGTGCTTGGATTAATGCCAATACGGTTATCCCCGGCCAGGGCAGGCCAAAGCCTTTTAAGGTTGGCGGTTGGGATTATGGTTTTGCCAATGGTTATGTGTCGTACACCCCAACGCGCTACCTAAATATACAAGCGGGGCATGGTAAGAATTTTATTGGCGATGGATACCGCTCGCTGCTGTTATCAGACAATGCATTTAACTACCCATACCTAAAGCTTACGGCTAACATCTGGCGCATTAAGTACTCCATTATGTTTGCTCAGTTTCAGGATATACGCAGCGTAAG
>JBIPNX010000229.1:0-4511 GCA_044378145.1 Flavobacteriales bacterium
CTTTTTCATTTTTTGTACAGTTGATTGAGAAGAAGTGCTGCATGTTGACCGAGTATTGAATGCTTATATGCAAAAGCCCTGCCAATAGTTACGGTTACAACTAAATTTTAACGGGGTGATTGATATAGCGTTATGTTAAGTGTAGAAGAACCACACCCCCTCCCTAAGACGCTTTACGTCTTAGTACTCCCCCTTGGCAGGGGGAGAGCAGTAAAACATGTGAAATTAACTCTCTAAAAACTCCTTTTTGCTGCTGCTGTCGGTTAGTTCAAACTGCAGCTTGCTAAGGTTATAGTAAATGCCTTCGGTATTGCGGATTAACTCTTCGTGGCTACCGCTCTCTACAATACGGCCTTTGTCAACCACCAGAATACGGTCGGCATCGCGGATGGTAGAAAGCCTGTGGGCTATAATAACCGAGGTGCGGCCAAGCATCAGTTTATCCAATGCTTCCTGCACCAGCTTCTCCGATTCTGAGTCTAATGAAGAGGTAGCCTCGTCTAACAACAATATAGCGGGGTTTTTAAGCACCGCACGGGCAATAGCAATGCGTTGGCGCTGCCCACCCGATAGTTGAGTGCCACGGTCGCCAACAATGGTTTCGTATCCTTCGGTAAAGCCCGTAACAAAACTATGGGCGTTGGCTTTTTTAGCAGCCTCTATAATTTCCTCGTCGGTAGCACCGGGCTTACCGAAGGCTATATTCTCTTTAATGCTTCCGCCAAACAACAATACATCCTGCGGAACGATGGCTATATTATTACGCAGGGCTGTTAGCGGATAGTCTAATGCATCTTTACCATCAAAGGCAATAAAGCCTGCGTTGGGGTTGTAAAAACGCATCAGCAGTTGGATAATGGTGCTTTTACCTGCACCGCTAGGGCCGACAATGGCAATCTTCTCTCCGGTACGTACTTTAAACGATAAGCCTTGTAAAATCTCTGCTTCGGGCCTGCTGGGGTAGTTAAAACGAACTTCGCTAAAAGCAATTTCTCCTTTCAGTTTCAGTTTTTCGTCGGCCGATGAGTACGAAGTATCTAATGGCTCGGGCTTTTCCTCAAGCAAGTCCATAATACGCTCGGTAGAGCCTAATGCCTTTTGAATCTGGGCATAAAGCTCGGCTATGCCACCAAACGATGCACCTACCATAATGGTGATGAACATAAAGCCTATCATTTCGCCCACTTTAAGCTCGCCTTTGGCAAGCAGGGTAGTGGCCCACCAAATAATAAATACAATACCACCAAAAAGGCCCACTATTATAAACGATGCAAAAGCTCCGCGGTACATACCCCCTTTTTTAGCCAGGGAAGCAACGCCATTAGTAGCCTTGTTGTAGCGTAGTATCTCATAAGCCTCGTTAGCAAAAGCCTTTACACTGGCTATGCCCTGCATGGTTTCTTCGACTATGGTGCTCGATTCGGCAATTTTATCCTGTACCTGTTTGGCTGTGCGCCTAATAAAGCGGCCAAAAATAATGGTGATAACCGCCAGGATAGGAATGGTGCCCATCATTACCAGGCATAACTGGGGCGAGAACCAGGCTAAAGCCACAATACCACCTATTATAATTATAAACTGGCGCAAAAACTCGGCTATGGTAGTGGTAAAGGTATCCTGTAACTGGCTGATATCAGCAGAAAGGCGGCTTGTCAGCTCACCTACACGTCGCGACGAGAAAAACGTCATTGGCATTTGTACCAGTCTACTGTAGCTGGCTTTGCGAATATCGGCCAGCATATCTTCTGTAACGTTAACAAACAACATCACCCTGAAAAAAGAAAAAACCGCCTGGGCAATAAACAACGCCAGCATGTAAATACCGTAGATGTTGATATTATTAAGCAGCTCGTCGGTAGATATTTTAGAGCTTTGAATGGCATCCATAGCCCCACTACCCACGGGGCTAACTCCTGAGGCATTAATCAACTTGCTTAACAGCATGGGGAAAGCAATGGCTGTAGCGGCTGTAAGGCCCAAAAATATCAGCCCCAATATATATTTTCCCCTATACGGTTTTAAATAGCGGAATATTCGCGATGCCTTGCGTAAGTTCTCTTTGGTAGGTTTTACTTTTGGTAAATCGTTGTCTTCGTTTCTGCGGGCTGCCATAAATTATTATTACTACAAAGGTACGTTAGTACAGGGCCAAATTTGCCCCTGTTATCCATTTATTTAAGACGATTAGCAAAATATTTTATTGTAAAGGTTTGAAATATGGAAAAATGTACTATTTTTGCAGTCCTTTTTACAAAATAACGGAAATACGATGAAAAGAACATATCAACCCTCGAAGCGCAAAAGAGTAAACAAACATGGTTTCCGCGAGCGCATGTCGACTGCTAACGGTCGCCGTGTATTAGCAGCCCGTCGCGCACGTGGCCGCAAAAAACTAACTGTTTCTAGCGAAGGCGGTCCTAAAGGTTAATAACCCTTAGTACCCTTAACAATACTTTACGCCCTGGCTGCTTAGTCAGGGCTTTTTGTTGTTGTAAAACGTCCAAACATAAAAATCCCCGGTTTACAGCCGGGGATTTTTGCATATAATGTTATTGATTAACTACTTAGCCAGTAATATACGTTTAGTGGTTTGTTTCCCGTTGGCAGTAATGCGGGCCAGGTATAAACCATTGGCTAAACCATCAAGGCTGATTGTTTGCTGGCCTTTCAGGTTATTATTGGTAACAATGGCTTTGCCTGTTTGATCGTATAACTCAATGGTATAAGTACCTGCAATAGTAGGGTTTACAAATAGCATTCCTTTATTAGGGTTGGGATATAAACCAAATTGCAGGGTATTGTCTTCTGCAATACTTGTTTCTAGAGGTGCAAAACGAAACACCTGATTCTCGTTAGGTACGTTGGTAAACGCAGAGTAAACGTTATTTGCTACCGGTGCAGCTGCAGTGCCTTCCACATATATATCGCCCGTTGTACCATAATCAAACACAGGGCTTAATATTAGATAGGCTATTCCAAATACAGGGCCGCTTACATCTGGTAAAACATAAGGCTGGTAGTTGCGTGGGCCATAATGGAATTCAAACACGCCGTCGGCTTCAAAATACCAGGCCTGGAAGTTTACATACAAGTCTTTGTTGTCACTGGAATCTGCATAAAAGCCGGCATCGCGCCACTCAAATTTAATGATACGGTTAGGTGCTGAACCGTCTACAATATAGCTAATAGGCGAGTTATCAAAACGTGCTATAAGGTCTGTTTGCCCGTTTTCCGAAACAAATTCACCAAAGGGCATAACGGCAGCAAGGGTATCAGTTTCAGTCTGTATGTTATTAAGGTCTAAAAAGTTGTTAAAGAAAAAGAGCGATCCATTGCTTTCTACCATTACAGAGTCATAGTTTTCACCATTAACTGCAATAGGAAAAGGTAATCCCAGCTTTTTAAACTCATCGTCCCAATCTAATATAGTCGGGAACAAATCAGTTGCGTTGCTAAGGTTTTGATAAGGCGCAGTTGTATTTGAAAATGTGTATTGGGCCTTTGAAGTAGTGGCAAACAAGCTTGCCATTGTGATGATTGTGAGTAGTGTATATTTTTTCATAGTGATTTTTGTTAAGGCAAAATTAATGCCATACTATGGCCTGTTTATTGATTTGAATCAAGATTTTTGGGCTAAATAATTTTGCATGTAGGCCGATGTTTTCAGGCTGATTAAATCGTGCCCGCTTTCCAATTGGTTGTTTACAGGGTTGGTGGTTAACTTCTTCAGCAGCCTGTTCACTGTCCAGGGAGGTAGCACCTTATCGTACTTTCCGGTAAATAAATGTAGCCGTATGTTTCCTTTATTTAATATGGAGGCTACCGTATTCAGGTTGGGTTTAAAGCGGCGGTAGCTTTGCCAGGTGTTGTATAGCTTACGGCGTTTGGGCTTAGAGTTTACCTGTGTTACAAAAAAAGCGTAGGCTTTGCTGTTTACAATGCCCAGCTTGTTTCCCAGTTTTAAAGTGGCCAACATAATACCTCCGGCATCTATCATCAGCTTAAATAAAGCCTTGCCCAACAAGGTATAGGTGCCAAAGGCATAGCCGTTAGAGCGCTTAATACCATCGGGGGCAAAGAGGTAGAGTTCTGATATTCTTTCGCCAAAAAGGGTTAGCAGTTGCAGGCAAATACGCCCGCCCATGCTGTAACCCATCAACCCGAAGGTGTCTATGCCCAGTTTATTTAGCAATACCTCCAACATTGATTTAAATTCGGAGGTTTCTAAGGCTGTATCAGGTGCTAAGCCAAAAGGGTAGTGGCTTTCGCCGTGGTGAAAAAGGTCAAAGGCTATAATAGTATACTGCTTACCCAACGAGTTTTCAAAGGCGTTAAATACCGCCCCTTCCTGCCCGTAACCGTGAAAAGCGAAGAGGTACTTATCTCCCTTGCCAATTATAGCATAGTGTACTTTATATCCTTCGTATTCAAAATAAGCCTTTTGCATTGTGGTAAAAATAGAGGTTTTTACGAGCCTATAGCCTATTACTGTGGCTAAAAATATATATTTG
>JBIPNX010000228.1:0-4511 GCA_044378145.1 Flavobacteriales bacterium
AGCAGCGCCTTCCATACTCTCGGTAACAGGTTTGTACCGTTCTTGTAACAAATCAATTTGTAATTGGTTCCCGGTTACGGTATTTACTGTAATGCCTACTACTTCTTCCAGGCTGCCAAAGGTTGTTGGACTAAAATTTATAATCAGCCCATCGGTAAATGGCTTTTCGTTTTTATCTATCAGCCCAAGGCCAAAAGCATCAATAAATTTACCATTATCATCGGCACCTAAATCGGCAAAGGCATCAACAGAAATATTGAGCAGCGTGCCTAATTCGTACTTCCTGTCAAAGCTTCCGCAAACCCCGGCGTTGATTATAAAATCGTAGGTATGTGTGGCTAAATGCATGCCCAGCTTATAAGCAGTGTTTACCATGCCTACCCCGGTTACGAGAAATTCAACATTTGGCAAAGCTTCTTTAGCCTGCGCAATTTCTATTTCGGTAGCCGATACTACAAGGGTTTTCATACAGCACCAAAAGTACTCGCAAAGCAAATACTTTTAACTTTTAGTTGATAGTTTTTCTCTTTTTAGAAGCCACCGCCACCATTATCCTGCATCTCGGTAGGTGCAGCCTTAGGGCGTTTACTTTCTTAAATAAGAAGCGTAGTGTAATTTATTGCAAAACTAAACTAATGTTATATATTGCCCAAAAACGGTTATGAGAACAATATTTTCTACATTATTGCTATTCATTATATCACAGGGCTATTCTCAAAACTTATACCCTTATGTAAAGGGCGGTAAATGGGGCTTTTGCGATGATAAAAAGACGGTAATTATACAGCCGGTTTATGATTTTGCCAATCCATTTAAACACGGGCTTGCTTTTGTACAAAAAGGTAAATTGTGGGGCGCCGTAAACCCTGCAGGAAAGCTTGTTATTGCTGCAAAATACCAAGACTTGCGCTTTGGCTATAATGCCTTTGTACTTGCCGATAGTATTAAGTACAGCCCTGTTGATGGAAACCTAAAGGCTGCGCGGGTGGCCTTGTTTGACAGTACCGGCAAGCGCATATACAAAGCCCGTTTTAATGAATTGCCTGCCCCCTTTGGTTGGGGCGATGAAGACTTGTATCCCAAAAGCGGTAGCTTTTCTTTTACCGAAAATACTAAATATGGTACTATGGACCATAAATATAAAATTACCGCAGCAGCTACAATAACCGATCAGTATGCACCCACATATTCGCAAGGGCTAATAGTTGCTGCTGTTGGCGGTAAATTTGGCTATAAAGACAAAAAAGGGGTAATGGTTATTCCTGCTAAATACGATGCAGCCAAAAGCTTTGACAAATATGGAAATGCCCAAGTTGAAATGGATGGAAAAGTAGGTATTATTAACACCAAGGGCAATGTTGTTATTGAGCTTAAATACAAATCAATAAATGAATACAGCAGCTTTTATACCGTTGAAATGGGCAGTAAAATTGGCCTATACAACCGTGTAGGAAAGGAAATTATACCCTGCTGCAACTTGGGCTACCCTGTTTTTAGTTTTTATCCGGACAATAACTACCTGGTTTACCGCCAGGATGAAACAACAAAAAAATACGGGTTTATGGATACTACAGGCACCTTTGTTATAGCCCCGAAGTTTGATAATGCCCAATCGTTTGTAAATAACAAGGCTTGGGTTAAAAGTGGCGACAAAGAGTTTTTTATTAATACCAAAGGCGAGCGTGTTACCCCTGAATATGAAAAGGTTGATATGAACTGTATGTTTAACGGCTCTGTAATACTTTTTGCCCGTGGCGATGGTTGGGGCGTAGCCGATTATGACGGTAAAGAATTGTTTTATTTGCCCGGTTGCAAGGTAAAAGCGGTCCGTTGTGGTTCATATAACTTTTTTAGTGTAGAAAAAGATGGCCTGTACGGTGTTGTAAACCAAAAAGGCGAATGGGTTGTAAAGCCCCAATCTACTGAAGAATTGGACGTTGTAGACGGCCTGCTGTTTTTTAACCGTAGTGAACGCACCGGGCCCGAAAACGAGTACGGCGAAAAAACATGGGTTAGGGTAGAAAGCTATTATATACTACCCAACGGTACCATTTTACGCGACTAAAATCCGCCGCCACCGCCACCATTGTCTTGCATCTCGCTTGGTGCAGCCTTAGGGCGTTTGCTTTGTGGTATCAGCTTACCAAATTTCCAGGTAACGCTAAGGTTTACCCAACGGGTTTCGCGCTTGCGCACACCATCCTGGTGGAAGCCTATGCCATCGGTTACATACCCAAACTGGCGCTGGTTAAATACGTCGCTTAGGCGGGCAACAACGCTCAGACGGTCTTTCCAGAAATCGTATTTAACAGATACATCCATATTTTGGAATGGCTTGATGTAGCCTTGGGTAAACACCCACGGTACGCCTAAGCTATAGCTCCATTGAATGTCTAAGCCTTTGATAACCTTAAACGACATCATAGCACGTCCCATACCACCCCAACGGGTTGCAGTTAATCCTTGCTGTAAATTATCGGCATTTAGCTTGGTGAAAAACCCGCCGCCATTTATGTTAATCCTCCACCATTTGGTAGCATCGTAACGGAAGGTTAAATCAAGGCCACCGGAATGTGAGGTATTTAAGTTGTACGAAGTAATGCGGCTTACCCCAAGGCTATCTACATCGCGGAAACGGGTAAACACGCCTGTAGTATAACGGTAGTAAACCGATGGGGCAATGGTGATTTTCTTGGCAATAACCTGTGCCGATACATCAAACGAGTTAACATACTCCGGCTTTAAATAGGGGTTGCCTACAAATAAAAAGTAAGGGTCTGAATAATCGGGAAATGGGTTTAAGTCCCAACCACGGGGGCGGTTAATACGGCGACTGTAGCTTAAGCCAAACTCTGTCCCCTCATTCATTTTATACTTTAAGAATGCACTGGGGAACAGGCTGAAATAATTTCTGTCAAACTTTTGGTTTAACGTTGTTTGGTTAACGGTATAGAATGTTTGCTCTGCGCGCAGGCCCGCACTGTAACCAAATTTTTTATAGCCACCGGTAAACGTGCCATAAGCAGAATACACCTGGTCGCTGTAAGTAAAACCATTATTCAGGTTAACATCAGGAGTGTAAACAGTATTGTTTTCGTATGCGCGTTTAGAGTAAAAATCATAATCCATTGTACGGGCAATGGTTTTTAAGCCTGCTTCAATTTTATAGCTATCGCCCAGTTTCATGCTAAAATCGGTTTGGCCTGTTATGATTAGGTTTTTGCTTGCATTTTGGGTTAGCTGGTTCATCCAGGGTTGGTTGGCAACATCGTAATAAGCCTGTAACGCGTCTAACGAATCGGTAGGAGCTGAATACGATACGTAAAAATCAGCTGAGTAATCAATACCCGGTTTACGGAAGGTGCGGGCATAGTTTACCGATGCATCGTAGTTTATGCTTCGGCTAACAGAAGTATTGTCGCGTGTAAAATAATCCAGTGTATCGCCGTTGCCATCGTACCAGAAATATTTAATCAGATTAGGGTTTTTATTTTGCCTCCACGATGGGGTAAATGCTGCTGACAGGGTATTGAACTTATTCATGTTCCAATCCAACGCAATGCGGCCCATGTGCGACTCGTTCCAACTATACCCATCGCTATTTTGGTCCATAAAGTACAAGGTGTCTAGCGTATATTGTGTTACAGACCTGCCATAGTTCCAAAAGCGCTGGTTCATGTAGTTGTACGATGCGGAAACGTTCAATTTTTTACCACGTACGTTCAGGTTTATGCCCCCATTGTACTTGTCGCCGTTGCCTACGGTAGCATTCACAGAGCCATTAAAACCCGGCTTGTCGTTCTTTTTAAGGATGATGTTGATAATACCGCCCACACCATCTGGGTCGTACTTGGCCGATGGGTTGGTAATAACCTCTATACGGTCTATTGAACCTGCCGGCAATTGGTCTAATGCGCCGGCGGCTGTCATGTTCGATGGCTTTCCATCAATCAAAATATTAACGTTAGCCCCGCGCAGGCTGATGTTTTTATCCTGGTCTACCGTTACAGAAGGAACATTTTGCAGCACATCAACCGCGCTGCCGCCTGTGTTAGAAAGGTCTTTCTCTACATTATAAATTTTCTTGTCAATACCGCCCGATAGCATGCTTTTATCGGCTGCTACCTCAACAGTCTTAAGCTGCTTACTGTTAGGCCTTAGGTTGATTTTATCAAAAAACTTCTCAGGGTTTTTAGGTATCAGCAAAAAGCTGTCTGTTTGGGTTTCTAAATACCCTATGAATGTAACCTTCAAATTAAATAACCCGGGAGGTAATGCTTCTATCTGAAAATACCCTTTATCGTCGGTATAACCACCTCCGGCAACGGTTTTATCTTTAACCCTAACAACAGATATCACTGCATAGTTAATGGGTTTTCCGGTTTCGCTGTCAACCACGGTGCCTATAACCTTGCCAATGGCAGGCATTTGACCGCCACCCGGTGCACCGCCTTGCGGAGGTGTACTTGTTTTTGGTGCACCGCCTACAGGAGGGGTTTGGGCATTAACAC